>JAKAKQ010000045.1 GCA_021813425.1 Nitrospirota bacterium | reverse complement strand
GCGCGTTTATCTTTATCGCAGCGATAATAGAGTACATGATATTAAGGCGGATTACATAATCTTCACAAACAGGACAGCCTTTCACTTGCTTAATCTTAACCTGAACCTCTGCCTTAACCTGCGGCTTTTATGCTATATTTATGTAGATTATGCTAAAAGAATTAAAAATAAAAAACCTTGCGATTATTGAAAACCTGACAGTAAGGTTTGAAAGAGGGCTTAATATCCTGAGCGGAGAGACAGGGGCGGGCAAATCAATAATAGTTGATGCCCTTGGCCTTGCGCTTGGAGACAGGGCACAGGCCGATCTGATTAAATCAGGGGAAAAAGAGGCAACTGTGCAGGCGTATTTTGAAATGGAAGACTATAAATCATTCCCTGATATCGGCATAGACGTTTCAGAAGGGCTTGTCCTGAGAAGGACGCTATCTTCCGGTGGAAAGAGCAGGGCTTATATTAATGACTCTATGGTAACCCTTCAGACCCTTTCCGAGATAAGTAAATCCCTTGTTGATATCCACAGCCAGCATGAGCACCAGAGCTTGCTGACATCGGAAAAGCAGAGGATGCTTCTGGATTCTTATGGCAAACTCGATCCGGAAAAAGAAAAAGTAGCATCTTTTTTCAATGAGTTTCAGACCCTGAAAACAGAACATAATGAATTAAAGGAAAAGGTCAAGGAAAGGGCTCACAGGCTTGATCTTCTTAAATTCCAGATAAACGAGATCAACACAGCAGCCCTAAAGCAGGGGGAGAGAGAATCGCTTGAAGATGAAAAAAAGATACTCGCAAACATGAATAAATTGATTGAATGGACAGAAACAGCCTACTCATTACTGCATGAGTCTGAAGGTTCATGCACTGAGAGGCTTTCGAAGGTGACAGCACAGTTAAGAGAGATCAGCTCTATAGATAGCAGCATGGAAGACACATTAAAAATGCTGGAGTCTGCCAAACCTCTGCTCGAAGATGCATCGATCAATCTCAGAGAGTACAGGGACCGGTATGATTTTGAACCCGGAAGGCTGGAAACAGTTGAGGACAGGCTTGAACTGATTAAAAGGCTCGAAAAGAAGTATGGTGACGGGATAGAGGCGATCTTAAAATATAAGGATGATGCAGAAGAGGAGTTGAAGGGGCTCGAATTTTCAGATGAGAGATTGGCGGCATTAGAAGAGGAGCTCGTTTCAAAAGAAAAATCCCTTTTGGAAGCTGCTCAGACCCTGTCTGAAAAGAGAAAAAAGACTGCAAAAAGGATTGAAGAATTGATAGAGAATAATTTAAGGGAGCTTGCCATTGGAAAGGCTGAATTCAGGATAGATATCAGGCAGGAAACCAGTGATGACGGGAAATATAAAATCAGCTCAAACGGAATTGACAGGATAGAATTCCTGTTTTCTGCAAATCCCGGCGAGCCACTCAAACCTCTCTCAAAAATAATCTCCGGAGGGGAACTTTCAAGGGTGATGCTTGCCCTGAAGAGCATACTTGCCGATGTTGACAATGTGCCTGTATTGATCTTTGATGAGGTTGACGCAGGTATAGGAGGTAAAACAGCAGAGAGCGTTGGAAAAAAACTTGACATGATCTCTGAGAAGCACCAGCTTCTTTGCATTACGCATCTTCCTCAAATAGCAAGTTTTGGAGACTTTCATCTGAAGATCGAAAAGAGGAATAAAAACAACAAAGTATATGTTGAAATAAAAGAACTCTACGGAAAAGAAAGACAGGATGAAATCGCCAGGATGCTCAGCGGAAAGATAACAGAGATATCGCTTAAACATGCGGGTGAACTTTTAGAAAGGATTAAATGAAGGGAAATATCAAGATAAATACAGAGCTATGCAAGGGATGCACATTCTGCGTTGATACTTGTCCCAATGAGGTTATCGGGATAAGAAAGCGCTTTAATAAAAGTGGATTTTTTCCTGCGGTTGCCAAACATCCTGAGAAATGCACAGGATGCGCAATGTGCGCAACGATGTGCCCTGAGATAGCGATCGAGGTTTACAGGGAAAATAACAAAAAGGGACACATAAGCTCATCAGCTAAAAAAAACAGACAGAAACGCTGAAAACTCCTTCATTTGGCATCGATAATTTGGCATCGATGCTGTACCCTGAGCTATTCACATTATGTCTTTCTCTCTCTCACCACCACTGTCCCGGCCACTATGTCCCCGAGGCGCTGCCATTTGAGGGTTCCTGTCATGGTGACAACTGCAACGAGGTAATAGAAAAAACTGTCAACGATACGCATTAGGTTGCGGAGGAACCCTGCAAGCAGGTTGCATTTTGAGAAATCGTCTTTCAGGACTACAATGCCGCAGAGCTTTTTGCCGATGGTTTTTCCATAAAGACCTTCGAGCAGGGAATGATAAAGGAAACTGCCTATAAAAAGGTATCCCACAGCCAAAAAGACCATAAAGATTATTTTCAGGGGATTTATCTGCGGGGTTAAACCGTTCAGAAAATACATAGCAAAGATTATGGCAGGAGGCAGCATAATAATAATCGTGTCTATGAAGTGAGCCGAGAAACGCCTGAATAGACTCGCGAATTCATACTCGCTGGAATTTAATCTCCATGTCCTTAACTTGAATTTTCCTATAAAAATTGAAAGAAGATAAATGAAAAAGAAAAAGACAAAATTTGAGACAACGGCTAATTCAATGCCCTTCAGTATGAACCCGCTTTCAAGAAAGGATTTATCTATCCTGACAGGGTTTACTGCCTTTCCATTTTCTATTGCATAAAGGTTCTCCGAAAAAAAGCTGCGGACATATAGGAGCAATTTCCCCTGATGAATCACAGGTTGCCAGCCCAGAAACATCCCGTGCACATCCAATTCTTTAGCTTCGCTCCATGAACCGTTTTCAAAAGCTGTTAATATTATGCCTTGCTGCTGATCAGAGAATCGCTCATTAAAAAGATATATCCTTTTATCATCAGAAATTACCTTTATTGTGCCCTTGTCATCGGATAATTCAGCAGAAGTCCAGCCTTTACCGTCATAAACAGCCCAGTATCTGACATCACCCGAAGACCAGAAAAGGTAAAGATTCTCCTGAAACCAGAGGAGTTGTGATGAACAGAAATATTTTTGTTTGTCCCCTGAAAATTCCTCAGGAAGTGGAATGGATAATGTCTCGTCCCCTTTAATTAAATTCAGTACAGGACTGTTTTTAATCTCACTCAGCACGAACAGGCCATCCGGTCCCGTAGCTCCCTTGGGGTTTTCCCCGATAACATTGGTTTTTGTTTCTGACAGATTTTCACCGTCAAATGTCCTGTAAAGCCCATTATCAAGGAAATAAATTTTGTTCCCATCCCCTGTAAAGGAATTAAAATGTTTTATCTCTTTGGGATTTAAAATCTTAGCATTTTCAAGTGCCCCGATTAAAAATCTTTCCTCGGGCTGTTTTGTGTTTTCGAATGAAATGCTGCTCATGTCTATTTCTTTAGAGATAACATAGAGTTTATTATTGATACTAACAATGTCCTTAGATAATGAAGGGAAAGGCATCATGCTGAACAAGAGGCCGGGGCTTAAAAACATGACCGCAAACATAATTACATATAAACCGAAAAATGAGAATACACCTATAGAAGCCACACCGATCGCAAGTTTTGTGTTTTTCTTCTTTTCCTTCTCGATGTCTAAAGGCAGATTTGAATTAATATTCATTGAACCCCTCCTGAATTCTTAAGAGTTTATCATAATAAATACAATACCTCTACCCCGGATAATTCATAAACCATGATAATACCGAAAGGACATAGTATCCTCGCTCATTCTCGGTCTTCGACCTCCGAGGAATTTGCCCTCTTTATTTATCAAAATACATACTGTCTGAATATCGGGCAAATAAAACCGCTCAAATACTATATCCTTTCGGTATACAGTCATCTAATTATTTTTATCCTGGATAAGCAAGACCTTGTAAATATTATTCTGATAAACACTTTAGTGTTGCCGAAATAAGCCTTCTAAGATATACTTAATACTCAAGTTCTTGTTTTTAAATAATAATCCCTTGGAGTTATAATGCCGTTTTTTAGTGAAGTCTTTTCCAGCGAGATTATCAAAAAGCCGGTGCTTGACCCGGTGGGCGAAGAACTCGGAAGAGTAAAAGACATCATGATTGTAAAAGGTGATCCTCTTCCCAGGATATCTGCGCTCATCATCGAAAAGAAAAGTAAATTATTCAATCTGCTCTGGACAGACCTGAACATCTTCAACAAAAGGATAATCTCATCAAGGGTTTACATCGACAAACTTCAGCCATATGAATTCGAGGAAGATGATCTATTGATTGTAAGGGATATTCTGGACAAGCAGATTGTAGATGCCAACGGGGCAAAGGTTGTCAGGGTAAATGATATTAAATTAGAGGGATATAATGACAATGCCGTGCTTATCGCGGTTGATGTCGGGATGAGGGGAATCCTGAGAAGGCTCGGCGTTGAAAGGGGCGGGGAAGACCTGATGAGGTTGTTTAAAAGACACCTTCCGTACAATCTCATAAGCTGGAATTACATACAGCCGCTTCACCCGAAACTATCTGAAATAGCGCTTACAGTGCCGAGACAGATGGTGTCCGAACTTCATCCTGCTGATCTTGCAGCGATCATAAGCCAGGTATCGCATAAAGAAGGCGCGTCATTCTTTAAGGACCTCGATGTTGAGACGGCTGCCGAGGCGCTTTCAGAGCTTGAACCCGATCAACAGGCAGCGATAATAACCGGGATGGATACGGAACAGGCTGCTGATATTATCGAAGAAATGCCCCCTGATGAGGCAGCTGACGTTATAAGCGACCTGCCCGCTGAAAAGGCCCAGGAGATTCTGGGCAGCCTCGAAAAAGAAGATGCCGAGGATATCCAGGAACTCATGGGCCATGAGGAAGATACCGCAGGCGGTTTGATGACAAATGAATTCATAGCCTTACCGCCCAATATGACTGTCAAGGAGGCCTCCGAACGTTTCAGGGCCGAGGCTAAAGAGGTAGAAACAGTCTATTACATCTATATAATTGATAAAAACGAAAAGCTGATCGGGGTCACATCACTTAGGGAACTGCTTCTTGCAGAGCAGGACTGTCTGCTTGCAGATATAATGGAGACAAACATCAAGACTGCCCTGCCCGGGGAAGACGAAATGGTTGTAGCCGAGATAATATCAAAATATAATCTGCTGGCACTTCCGGTAGTGGATGAAAACGGTTACCTGCATGGCATCGTGACTGTTGATGATATAATCGATGTCCTTCTGCCGCCTTCAG
Organism: Nitrospirota bacterium; assembly: GCA_021813425.1. Lineage (GTDB taxonomy): Bacteria > Nitrospirota > Thermodesulfovibrionia > Thermodesulfovibrionales > UBA6898 > JAKAKQ01. The sequence goes on along the minus strand of JAKAKQ010000045.1, from coordinate 1,079 downwards.
CGAAGAGGAAGAGGAGAAGGGTATGACACGCTGGAACAAGTTTCTAATATTCTTGTCTGTGATGGGCCCCGGTATAATTACAGCCAATATCGACAATGACGCAAGCGGGATAACGACTTATTCTGTTGCAGGCGCAAGATTCGGGTATACACTTTTGTGGACACTTATACCAACTACTGTAGCCCTTGTTGTTATTCAGGAGATGATCGCGCGTATGGGTGTTGTAACAGGCAAGGGTCTTTCAGACCTTATACGGGAAAACTATGGGGTAAAGGCTGCCTTCTTTATGATGCTGGGCCTTCTCGCAGCGAATTTCGGCAATACTGTCGCCAACCTGGCTGGTTGGGCAGCAAGCATGGAAATACTCGGAATGAGCAAATATATCATGGTGCCGATCGGAGCTATATCAATATGGATACTTGTCACAAAGGGCAGTTACCGTTTTGTGGAAAAGATACTGTTATTTGCCTGTCTTCTGTATTTTGGATATGTTATTTCAGGTTTTATGGCAAAGCCGGACTGGACGCCTGTACTGAAAAGCACATTAATCCCCCGGATCAAATGGGATTCGGAATATGTAATGCTGAGCATAGCGATAATAGGGACTACCATAACCCCCTGGATGCAGTTTTATCTGCAGTCATCCATAGCTGAAAAAGGGATAAAAAAGGAGCAATACAAGGCCTCGAGGCTGGATGTGATTATCGGGTGCTCCATAACCGACATAATCAGTTTCTTTATAATCGTGACCTGCGGCACCCTGCTGTTTCCCCATGGGATCAGAATACATGAGGCATCAGAGGCGGCGATTGCATTAAGACCCCTTGCAGGTGATTATGCATATCTCATATTCGCCATGAGCCTCGCCAACGCATCTTTGTTAGGCGCGATAATCGTGCCGCTTGCAACCGCCTACTACATATGTGAGGCCATGGGATGGGAGGCAGGTGTTAACAAGACGTTTAAGGAAGCGCCCCAGTTCATGTGGATTTATACAATGACAATAGCCCTCGCATCTTTTGTCATCATGCTACCCGGTGCGCCACTTGTTTTTCTGATGGTGATGTCTGCTGTTTTAA
>JAKAKQ010000353.1 GCA_021813425.1 Nitrospirota bacterium | reverse complement strand
TCCACGCTCCTGGCGATTACAGGGCGGTCATTGAGATTTACCTTAACGATCGATTGATTTCAACAAAATCGGCGCTGTTTAAGATCGAGTCGGTATTCATAATTTCAGGAACATTAAAAGTTACCCCATCGGTTGTCCCGCTCGGCAGTAATGTGATCACCGACTATACGATCAAGAACACCGGGAACAACGATGTCTCAGGCATGGGATTAAAAGTCCTGATCATAGACCCTGAGACCCAGGCTGTTATGAATAACGGTGAAGAAGCAATCGATCTGGCGATGAATAATAACAAGGCAGGGCAATATACATTTTCCACACAGGGGTACGGCCTCAAGACCTATGCGGCTGTTTTACAGTATACGTATCAGGAGAATACAAAAACCCTGGCGAGCGCGGCCTTTACAGTAATAGACGTAACCCCGCCGGTAGTTACGATCATATCGCCGGTATCCGGCAGTCTGTTTAATTCCGGGTTTGCCATGTCGGTCATTGCAACAGACAATGCCTCCGGTGTTGATAGGGCAGAATATCAGGTCGACAGAGGGATATGGAAGCCCCTGCCGGTATCAGACCCGTCGACAGGCATATATTCCTTACAATGGACGCCAGTGTTGGCGGATGAGGGGACGCATACCATCAGCTTCAGGGCAACAGACAAAGTCGGAAATACAAGTGTGCCTGTTTCTACCACAACAACCATCGAGGTTATCGTTGGAGCGCTTACCGCCCAGCCGAATCCGGTAGAACAGGGAAACGACGAAAACATCACCTACAGCATCACAAGCACTGCCTCTGAAAACATCACCGGTTTGAGCGTGAACGTTCTGGTCATAGATCCCGATACGGGCAGCATCAAACAGACCTTCGAATCCGTTGTCGATGTACCGGTGAATACAACTATAACCGGCAATTTCATATTGCCGGCTGCAAGCCTTGTTCCAAAGACATATCGTGTCATATTAAAGGTCTCTGCGCCTGTAATAATGCACCCAAAAGACCTGGCAAGCACACTCTTTGAGGTTAAAGCTATAGTAAAGCCGTCTCTTGAGGTAACCAAGAAAATACCCGGACTCACAAACCTCCTTGTCTGGGTGAACGGCAAGTGCCGTGAGCAGGAAGATGACCATGACGAGGATGATGATCATGGATCAGGACATACATTCCATGATAAAGGGGAGGTAAAAGACGGGCACGATAACGACCAACGCAAAGACAGGAAAGACCGCCGGCAGGTCAAAGAGAGCACTCACGGTTATTCAAAATACAAGGACGAACACCCGGAAGAAGATAGAGATGAAGATTACAAAGATGGTGATAAAGAAGACGAAGGTAAGGACGGAGATGACGATGGGAAAGACGAAGAGGACCGCGTATGCCTAAGACTCGACCTTCTTGAGAGAATACTCGGGGATGCATCAACAAGCTACCTTATAGTTTATGACAAAAAGGACTTCCAGACCGAACTGAGAAACCAGTATTACACAGATATCTTGATTCTCGGGAACCGGTACCCGATAGAAGACCACTACCGGGAGGAACTAAGGGAAAGGATCAATTCAGGCTCCGGTCTTATATCGTCACTGTGGCTGAAGCATGGAAATAATGACGATTATACAACGGAAAATCCGATGTTGGGTGTAAAGCACAAAGGGAGACTTGCAGGAGAAAGACATACAGTCCGGACAGTTCAGAGTCCGATCACCGAAGCGGGATCTGTTAGTACAAAGGGAACAGCAGAAAGGATTGAAACTATTTCAGGCGCTGTTGTTGCAGGCTGGTTTGAGTCCGGGACATGCACCGGGCATCACGACGGTGACGATGATCATGAAGATTGTCGGGAATATGACTCTAAAGATGATCGGGACGTTGCCTGCAGAGGTGACGGTAAAGACAACGGTTACAACTCATCCGAAGAATATCCGGCTATTGTTTTAAATAACTATGGCAGTGGAAAATCCGTGTTCTATTCCTTCGACTTTGGGTTGACACTTGATGACATTAACTATGACCGGTTGTCGGCCTTGATAAAGAAATCATTATTTTATGTTCACAATCCTTCAGATAATGGCGCTTTTTATCCGGGCAATCTCGTCCCTGTTGAACTGAGATTCAAGAGCCTTGGCGGTTCCTTTAATCTCAAAGCGATCGAGTCATACCCTGAAGCGATAAAACTTTATGATCCGGTCCAGGGCATGTGGGTAAACGACAATCCGTGGAGCAATCTCCTTCATCTCGGACCGGATGAAACCGGAACGATCCTTTATTATGCCCTGATTCCTGATAAAGCCGGCGCTTTCACTTTAAGGACCGATACAAGCTATCTCGAAAACGGCAGCTACACTCTTTATAACACCCTCACACTGGATATTGTTGTCGACAAAGACCTCAAGGCTTTGGCAGCCGCTGTAATGGACGCATTGAATACCTTGAATAGTGGCGAGAAAAGGCAAAGCGAGAGATTAAGAAATGCAAAAAGATATATCCAGAATGTTCAGGCAAGAAGTGTTGCAACAAAGAACGATATAGAGAAAAACATCCGCGATATACTGTCTGCAATAGACTGCATTCTGAGATTAAATGCCGATGCATCGCAGGTCAGGTCGGTGATGGATGAACTTCTCCTGGGCTGGGAGAGCAGATATTATTACGGATTCTGATGAGTGCTTGACGAAAAAGGCTCGAATATCCTAATGTTTTATTAGGCATATTTAATTTAAAGGAGATCTCATGGGAGAATTGAAGTTCAGCGACAATTATAGCGACCTCTGCAAACAGACCGGTGTGGATGCAGGCTTTCAGTTTGAGTTCTACTGCGAGCGCTGTAATGACACCTGGCGTACTGATTTCGAGTCTTACACTGGCGGCCAGGCAGCCGGATGGCTCGGGAAGGCAGCAGGGATCTTTGGCGGAGTACTCGGGAATGTTGACGATGCTGTCGAAGGGCTTGCCCAATCAGGGTGGGGGAAGGCAAGGGACGAGGCTTTTAAAAAGGCAGTCGAGCAGGCAAAGCGCCATTTTCACCGCTGTGCTAAATGCTATCAGTATGTATGCGATAGGTGCTGGAACAGTGACAAGGGATTATGCCTTAACTGCGCACCTGATGCCGAGGTCGAGATCGAGGCTGCAAGGGCGCAGGGAGAGGTATATGCGGCAGGTGAGAAAGCAGCACTTGAAGGAATCCAGCGTGGAAAGAAAATGGATGTCAAAAGAGACCGACAGCTTGTATGCCCCAAATGCAAGACAGAGACCCATGGCGCAAAGTTCTGCCCTGAGTGCGGTTTCAGAATGGCGGGAAAAGGTCAGTGTCCCGAGTGTTCGGCAGAGGTTTCATCAGGCGCAAAATTCTGTCCTGAATGCGGGCATAAGCTTATTTAAACCAGATAATTCATAAACTATTATAATAACGAAAGGACATAGTATCCTCGCTCATTCTCGCTACGCTCCGAGGTATTTGCCCTTTTTATTTATCAAAATACTTACTGTTTGAATATCGGGCAAATAAAGCCGCTCAAATACTATGTCCTTTCGGCATTCAGGAAAATTTATGAATTAAGTGGGTTAATTCTGATGCAATACTGAATATCATCTGTTTTTCATGGCGCGCTCTATTTCCCTGTCCGCCTCTTTTTTCTTTATGGTCTCTCTCTTTTCAAACTGTTTTTTGCCTTTTGCGAGCCCAATCTCTATCTTTACATGCGAGCCCTTGAAATAAATCTTGAGCGGTATCAGGGAATAGCCCTTTTGGGCTGTTTTGCCCTGCAGCCTCACTATCTCTTTCTTATGGAGAAGAAGTTTTCTTGTACGCACAGGGTCGTGGTTCATGATATTTCCATGGGTGTAGGGACTTATATGGCAGTTCAGAAGAAATGCCTCTGAGTCCTTTATAATGACGTAGCTGTCTTTGAGGTTTGCCTTGCCGTCCCTTATTGATTTGACCTCTGTGCCGGTAAGGAGTATGCCTGCCTCAAGGGTTTCTTCTATAAAATAGTCATGAAACGCCTTCTTGTTCTGCGCAACGATTTTCATTGTGAATATTACCATGTGGTGTTAACAAATTAAAAGAAGGTTTGAAGTATAATAACCTTTATCAGTTGCTTTAGGTTTATATATGACAAACATAATTCCAGGTGAAGACAGGGCATGGGAGATACTTTCAGGGATCGAACCGGAAGATATCCGCAAAAGGGCAGGGGTGGATATTGAAGAAAATAGGAAGATATATAAAGTAAGATCTTTCGGCCAGCCCTTCTCTGTCGACATCGGAAACAAGGAGATCCTGAGTCTTGATAAAGAGGGTGAGATATTTCTTGGAAGGCTCGGATATTTTTTCAGGCTCTCTCTCCTCTGGTATCTTGTAAAGGCAACGGATACAGAACCCTCGGGGAAACTTGTGAAACCTTCAAGCATGACCGGAGGTGATATATTTTTCAGGGGCACGCATGTCCTGCCTCTCGATGCCGTTGCAAAGAAATACGCCGGTGACAGGAAGGGATTTGTTGAAAGAGGCATTTTAATGGGAGGGAATGAGGTCAGATATGGCGATGTCGCAGTCGAACTCTATCCTTTGCCCAGGATACCCGTTACATTGATACTGTGGCTTGAAGATGATGAGTGGCCGGCAAGGGCCGACCTCCTGTTTGATTCAACGGCGTCTTTGCATCTGCCGATAGATATCCTCTGGTCTGTTGCGATGATGTCTGTTCTGATCTTTATGTAAGGTTTTTGTTATTGACAAACAGGCTTTTTGGCGGCAGGTTTTTTGTTCATTTCATTTACAGCATTAGTGATTGTTTCTACAGCTTTTTTTATCTCTTCTTCAGTATTGTCCTTGCCGACACTCAGCCTTATCGAGGACAGGGCTTCTGCATCGGAAAGCCCCATATTTTTTAAGACACTCGATGGCGACTGCTTGCCTGAATGGCAGGCAGAACCTGTTGAGGCTGCAACCTGATCCTTGATATTTTCCACAAGATCAATAGAGGTTAACCCCGGGATACGTATATTTAAGGTATTAGGCAGTCTCTTTGTTTCATGGCCGTTAAGTTTTATATCCGGAATATTGGACCTCAGGCTGTTAAAAAGCATGTCACGAAGATGAGTAGTATGTGAGACCCTTAATTTAATATCTCTCTTCGCTATCTCGCATGCCTTTCCCAGCCCCGCTATTCCGGAAACATTCTCCGTCCCGGGTCTCAAACCCATTTCATGTCCGGCCCCAAAGAGGATCGGCTTGAGGTTCGTTCCGTTTTTTACATATAAAGCTCCTATGCCTTTTGGCCCGTAGAATTTATGAGAGACTACTGTCATTAGATCTACTGGTGAACCGGCCAGACTGAAGTGCATCTTGCCGATGGACTGTGCTGCATCGACATGGAATGTTATGCCGTGTTCCTTTGCCAGTGCGCTGATCTCTTCAACAGGCTGAATAACACCTGTCTCGTTGTTGGAATGCATTACAGATATAAGTATAGTATTTTTTCTGATAGACTGCCTGACTTCGTCCAGTTTGACAATGCCTTCGCCGTCCACCGGCGCGTAAGTGACGTCAAATCCGAGTGATTCGAGATGAAGGCAGGTATTGATGACAGAAGGGTGTTCGATTGCTGATGTTATTATATGGCCTTTTTTGTGATACAATGCGATCCCGATCAATGAAAGGTTGTTTGATTCCGTACCCCCCGATGTGAAATAGATCTCATCCCTCCTGCATCCGAGAAAATTTGCTATGATTTCCCTCGAATTCTCTATGACTTCTTTTGCCTTTTTGCCCAGAAGATGACTGCTCGATGGGTTTCCGAAATCTCTTTTGAGACATGAGAACATCGCATCAGAGACTTCGGGGTCAACAGGCGTTGTTGCGTTGTTGTCAAGATAAATCATGGATATATTATATCACGACATATCCCTGTGTATAACATTTAATTCAATATTTTCTTTTTTTATGGTTTTGAATATCTCCTCAACGATAGCAGGGGAACGGTGATTGCCTCCAGTGCATCCGAATGCGATCGAAAGATACGTTTTTCCTTCTTTTATATAAAGAGGGATCAGAAAGCTCAAGAGGTCCCTTATTTTTTTTATGAACTCTTTTGCCTCGTAATGTCTGAAGATAAAATCAGCAACCGGTTTGTTCCTGCCGTTCAGGTGTTTGAGAGAGGAAACAAAATTCGGATTTGGCAGGAACCTGACGTCGAATAACAGGTCAATATTCTGGGGGATACCGTATTTGAACCCGAAGGAGGTGATGCTGACTGTCAGGTCCTTGACACTGCTCTTCGGAAGATAAAGAGAAGATATCAGCTTTCTTAATTGATGGGGCGAAAATGAAGATGTGTCTATGACCCTGTCGGAGTTGTCTTTTAGAGCAGAAAGTATCTCCCTTTCGGACCTTATCGCCTCTTCTATGTCTCCACCAAGGGGATGGGGTCTGCGGGTCTCCTTGAAACGCCTTATCA
>JAKAKQ010000100.1 GCA_021813425.1 Nitrospirota bacterium | reverse complement strand
TTTCGATCCGATGAATGTCTATCTGATGGGGGCAGCATTTGATTGGAAGCCGGCCTCCGGAGACAAAAAACTTGAACGCTGGAAGAAAAATGTGACCAGTGTAAATGAATCACTGTTTGGTGATATAGCCGTTTCAGAGCTTACACCTGGACCTTATATTATGCTCCTTGGAGTAAAACCTTCAAATGGTCACAATGACGATGATGACGATGATAACGATGATGATGACGGTGGTGTTGGTCTCCACAGCAGCAGTGCCAACAAACCATATTACTTCTGGGTAACATATTTTATAGTACAGTAGATTCCCTCTAAGCAGAGGCGGGGGTTTTGCCCTCGCCTCTGCTTTTAAAAAGCGTCCTTCTTTCCTCTTTTAATAGTGTTTGTTGACTTAAAACCCGCCTTATGGCTATCTTAAAACTATGAAATTTGTGCTTTTTGACATAGACGGCACGCTCATCGACTCAGGCGGTGCAGGAACAAAATCCCTCGGTCTTGCCTTTGAAGAGCTTTTTTGTGTTAAAGATGCATTTAAGGCAATCAATATGGCAGGGAAAACAGATATTCAGATAATCAGGGAAGGGTTAGAACTCCACTGCATACAGTATTCCAACGGTATTATTCCTGAATTTCTCACTGTTTACGTGAAGCATTTAAAGAATAATATAAAAAAGAGTAACGGGCATGTTAAGAAGGGGATACGAGAGGCCCTGAATTCCCTTTCATCCGACAAGGGGTTTATACTCGGGATTCTAACAGGGAATACCGAGGCAGGAGCCAGGATCAAACTCGAATCATTCGATCTGGATTCATATTTCGATGTCGGCGCCTTTGGAGACGATAACGAGGACAGGAACAATCTCCTCCAGATCGCAATTGACAAGCTGCATAAACAGAGTTCTCTTAAAGTCAGTCCCGGGGAATGCGTTGTCATAGGTGATACGCCAAGGGACATAAACTGTTCAAAACCTTACGGCGCATTCAGCATAGCTGTGGCAACCGGGCCGTATTCATTAAAGGAACTCGAAGATGCCGGCGCTGACATCGTCTTTGAAGACCTTTCGGATACATCAAGATTAATGTCTGTCCTGAAAAGGATGTAATATACATGATTATCATGACTTGCTTAATTGCAGGCCGGTTTAAATAACGAATCTTTATCAGGGGGTACGAATGAAAAATATTCTTGACGGGAAAAAACTTTCAGATGAAATAAAGGCAGATGTCAGAAAAGAAGTCGAAAACCTGAACAAGATAGGGATTGATGTAGGTCTTGCCCTTCTCCTTGTCGGTGAAAATCCCGCATCCGTCCAGTATTTTCAGGCGATTTTAAGGGCTTGCAAGCGGGTGGGGATAACCGCTTATGAATTCAGACTTCCAGGGACAACCTCAGTAAATGAGATACTGAACATAGTTCATACGATAAACATCGATGAGCGCATCAGCGGCCTGCTCATACTTATGCCGCTTCCGGCGCATATGAATGCCAGGAGGATCATCAACTCTATCGTGCCTGAAAAAGACGTTGACGGACTCGGTGCGATCTCTGTCGGGAGGCTGGCAGCAGATGAATCAAGTTTTCAGCTCTTCAGGCAGAACCAGAGTGATATGCTGCATGAATGCAGGGGCATTTCCTCGATATGGAGTTTTCTGCCGTGCACCCCTTTTGGAGTTATAAGGCTCCTGGAGCATCATAATATTGACATTAAAGGGAAGCACGCCGTCATAATCGGAAAGAGCCTTGCAGTCGGCAAACCTCTTTCAACGATGTTCCTCGCCAAAGAGGCAACAGTTACTGTATGCCACAGAGAGACAAAAAACCTTGGAAGTTTTACAAGGCAGGCAGACATCCTCTGCAGTGCAACCGGCAGGATAGGATTAATAAAGGGCAGCATGGTAAAAAAAGGGGTTGTTGTTGTCGATATCGGGATAAATATACTTAAAAACGGGAATATTGCTGGAGATGTTGATTTTAAATCCGTATCCAAAAAGGCCTCCAAGATCACACCTGTGCCCGGAGGCGTTGGCCCTGTTACAATCGCTATGCTCCTTGAGAACACTGTAAAATCGGCCCAACGCAATGAACTTTTCAAAAGCCCATTAATCATGCGGTAAAGCCCATACCCCGAATTTATTTCCTATTAATAGTTATGTCAGACTTCAAACTTTCAACAGACTTCGTGCCAAGGGGCGACCAGCCCGGTGCAATTGAAAATCTCACAAGAGGCTTAGAGGGTGGACTAAAGCATCAGGTCCTCCTTGGAGTAACCGGATCGGGTAAGACATTCACTATAGCGAACGTCATCGCCAACATAAACAGGCCGACTCTTATAATCGCTCATAATAAAACACTGGCTGCACAGCTTTACGGCGAATTCAGGGAGCTATTCCCGCAAAACACTGTAGAGTTTTTTGTGAGCTACTATGACTACTATCAACCCGAGGCTTATCTGCCGACAACAGACACATACATAGAAAAAGATGCCCTCATCAATGATGACATTGACAGGCTGAGGCATTCAGCAACGAGGGCTGTGCTTGAAAGGAGAGATGTTATTGTCGTCGCCTCTGTCTCTTGCATATACGGCATAGGCTCACCACAGGATTATATGGAAATGCACCTTTTGCTTGAAGAGAATATGCATACAGAGCGTGACGAGATCCTGAGCAGGCTCGTCGAAATACAGTATACAAGAACAGACACTGAATTCAGAAGGGGCACTTTCAGGGTGCGGGGAGATATCGTGGAGGTCTATCCATCCTTTGCCCTTGACAGGGTCATAAGGATAGAATTTTTCGGCGACACAATAGAATCCCTGTCTGAAACCGACCCGCTTACCGGCATCAGGATCAGAAAACTGGATAAGATAGCGCTTTTCCCAAACAGCCACTGGATAACACCATCTGACAGACTTGAATCCGCGCTTGGGAATATAGAGAAAGAGATGAAAGAGCGTGTTGAATATTTTCTTAAACAAGGCAAAATAGTCGAGGCACGGAGGATCGAGGAAAGGACGAGGTTCGATATGGAGATGCTCAGGGAATTCAATTACTGTCACGGTATAGAGAATTATTCAAGACACCTGAGCGGAAGGGCCCCCGGAGAGCCGCCCTATACCATGATAGATTACTTTCCCGAAGATTTCCTGATCGTCATCGACGAGTCCCATGCTACGATGCCTCAGATAAGGGGTATGTATGAAGGGGACCGTTCAAGGAAACAGAACCTCATTGATTTCGGGTTCAGGCTTCCTTCAGCCCTTGACAACAGGCCGCTGAAGTTCGATGAATTCGAAAGGAGGGTTTTTCAGGCGGTATATGTTTCTGCAACCCCTGCACAGTACGAGATAGAAAAAACCGGAGGAAAGGTTGTCGAACAGTTGATACGCCCTACCGGATTGCTTGACCCTAAACCTTCGGTCAGGCCTGTCTCAGGTCAGGTGGATGACCTGCTTGGAGAGATCCGCAAAAGAGTTATTAATGGAGAAAGGGTCCTTGTGACAACGCTGACCAAGAAGATGGCAGAAGACCTGACAGATTATTATACGGAATTGGGGATAAAGGCCAGGTATCTGCATTCGGACATCGACACGCTTGAAAGGGTTGAGATCATCCGGGATTTGAGATTAGGGAAATTTGATGTGCTCATAGGGGTGAACCTCTTAAGGGAGGGACTTGACCTTCCCGAGGTCTCGCTTGTCGCAATCCTCGATGCAGACAAAGAAGGATTTCTGCGGTCTGAAAGGTCTTTGATCCAGACAACCGGAAGGGCTGCAAGGAATGTTAACGGAGAGGTCATATTTTATGCCGATGTGATTACAGGCTCTCTTAAAAAGGCCCTCGATGAGACAAAAAGGAGGAGGCATATTCAGGAGAAATACAATAAAAAGATGAATATCACCCCTGAGACGATAAAGAGCAGCATCAAGGACATTGTGAGTTCGATTTACGAATCCGATTACTGGACGGTTCCTCTTGCTTCTGAAGAGCCGGCAGAATACGCTGTTGACGAGGAGACGATAAAGAAGCTCGAAAAGGAGATGAAAGAGTCCGCAAAGAACCTCGATTTTGAAAGGGCTGCAAACATAAGAGACAGAATAAAAGAGATGAAGAAAAAGATGATGGAGATCGGGATAAAAAAATAAATACGCTCCCGGCCTGCCTGTCCGGTAGGCAGGGGGGATGGGGGTGTTATGATTTCAGGAGATTGAGGGGAATTTTATAACCGAATACAAAGTCTTTCTCCTTAATTTAACACCTATAGGACAAAGAGGGGTGGAAAGAGGTAAGATTTCAATCAGGGGTTGTAATATCCTCCCTTCAAACAATAAAAAGGCAGGGCAAAATGCCCTGCCTTTTTTGTCCGGCTAAAACAGCAGCTTAGAACTGGAAATAGTTTAGCAGAGATGAACTGACCGAGTCTGCACCATGGACAAACACCGCAGATGTATAACCGGGTGTATAGGAAGATCCTGTTGCCGCTCCACATGCAAAGCCCGTAAAACCGCTTGAACACACGCGCGTGTCTACGCCGCCTGGGCACGCTCCACCCTGATTACATGCAGTCGAGCTTGTCTGGTTTGTCGCAGTGACCGCTCCGATCTTCACCCAGCCTTCAGGATAGGTGCCTGTGATCGTCTGGAGAAACGCCTCTTCGTTTGCAGGCGAGCCCGGTCCCGGAAGTCCGGGTGATATAAACCCCGAGGAAGGGGCCGTAACGGAATTCTCGTCCATGTCATAGAATGTAAAAGAACCGAGACTCGGCTGCTCGCCGATGAAATGCATGAAAGGGAATATGACCGCGATGGAGGTCTTCAAATCAAAGTCGGCAGGCGCAGGTGAGTTCACAAAGTGCGTATGCATATAACTTTTCGTATGAGTTGCGCTTATAGCTGTAACTGTTGCCAGCCCGCCAAAAAATGGAGTGCCCTCTATTGCGGAGTGACTCACAAGCCCATTAAGATTGACCTGTATTATAGGCAGTGAGCCGTCCCTCATAATTATGGAAGTGTCGGCCAATGTCGGACCGAATGTCGCGCCTGCTCCATACTTGTTCCATACGCCCACTGCAGGCGTTCCTTTCGAATCTGTATAAAGGCACATATTCAGGTCGTCGGCCCCGCCGGTGATATCAATGCCGCTTACGCTGTATGCGTCCGGGACAGTAGTCTGTGCGTCTCCGTATGCCATGCAGTGCTCTATTGCTGCTGCACTGGTGCAGCGTGTTGATTGCATTTCATCTTCAAAATTGTTTTTATGGAGTATCAGCAGTCTCGATGATGCATCCACTCCGCCTGACAACGCCGGGAGTTCACCGTCGATGACCTCTGAATTAAGGTGCGCGAGTCTTGTGGCCCTCATCGTTGCAGGGTCTACTGTCGCATAATAAATCCTGCCGTCAATCCCGAAAGGCGCAAAGAACGGGGGCGTGATCGGGTTGTTCGTTACGTTGAGGATGTCATTGTTGCAGAGACCGGCTGCATTGTCGACGTATGTCGTAAGCTCATGAAGCGTATGCTCGGTAATCTTTACATCAGATGACGTCCCGGCGCACTGCGAAGCGCACTTTGTCTTGTCCGTCGAGCACGGCTTTATCGCCCCTTCGACTATTACCTCTGCATAGCCCTTCCTTGTCCTTGTCCCTGCCTCGGCCTCTGTAATGCCGAGACACCTCGTCTGAAGGGATACCATGTTGGGATTGTAAAACACTGTGTCGGTCGGATCAGTGGAGCCGATTACGCAGTCCTTTACCCCGTCTCCGTCGATGTCGACGAGAAAAGGCGCAAGCATCTTTGTGTTGCCTATCGTGTGCGCGTCACAGGATGAAAACACCGTGCCTGTCGCGCTGTTGTCCGATACCAGGAAGTTGAATACGTCTTTGGGTGAAAGCATAATGTCAAAGTCGAGAAGCTCGATAGACTTGTCACCTGTCCTTACCCTTACATGCGCCTGCACCCAATTGGTGCTCGGGTTTAGGACAACAAAATAGTTGTCGGATGTCCCGATACCGTCTGTGGACCTTACGTCAGAATAAGTGTAGAGTAATGCAGTTCCGGAAATCTCATGGGCAGCGTCAGCAGCCGGGATGAAAAAACCGGATACCATAACAGCTGCCAGAACCAGAAGCCCGGCAGCCGCCTTGAATGAAGCCTTTGTCATATAATCCACCTCCTTTTTGGTTTATCTATAATAATCAGGTCTTGTCGGTTAAGACTCCCCCTGCCTGTTTTCCCATGTTTATTAAACTATAGTTTATATGTTTTTTCAACTAAAAAAGGCGGGGCAAGTCAATAATTAAAGATGAACCGTTTTATAACATAAACAACATATGGTAAGATGATGTCATGCTGGGACAAGCGAGACTTGATGCCGCAGGTGTACTCCTACAGTTATAGAACGACAATAAAACCTGCGTTATTAATAGATATCAATCTGGAAAAAGCCACAATTTCGGGAAAGGAAATAGATTTCTTAAAATTGTCCTTATTCGAAAAACTCGGAGGAGGTGAAGAAAAG
>JAKAKQ010000083.1 GCA_021813425.1 Nitrospirota bacterium | reverse complement strand
TGACGTGGCAAAGAAAGGCGGTAAGGTCTGCGTCGACTGTCACGGCGCACACTCTGTGCAGCCGGCCTCAAAGGCAGTTACCAAAGATTCCGAGTACTGTCTCGGGTGTCACAGGAATGAGTTGTCCATGACCTTTAAAGACGGTGAAAAACTGTCTGTCCATATAGATCCGGAATTGCTGAAGGTATCTGTTCATAACAAACTCTACTGCACAGACTGTCACTTTGGATTTTCTCGTGATGAACATCCCGAGAGAAAATTCAAAAGCAAGAGAGATTATTCCATAGCAGCCTCTGAAAGTTGCAGGAGGTGCCATTTTGATAAGTATACAAAGACGCTCGAAAGCATTCATTATGCCATGCTAAGCCAGGGCAACCTCACCGCACCTGTTTGTGTCGATTGTCACGGCGCGCATTCTATTTCTCAAACAGGAAAAGAACGGACCCTGAGCGCCAAGAGATGTGAGAGGTGCCACGGGGCTATATATAAAACATATTCAACGAGCGTGCACGGCAGCGCGCTTTTTAATGAACACAACCAGGATGTCCCTGTCTGTGCAGATTGCCATAAGGCGCACAATATTGAAGACCCCCGCACATTCGACTACAGGGAAAGGATCCCGCAGATGTGCGGCAACTGTCATGCTAATAAAGAGCTTATGGATAAATATGGATTGACTACCGCGGTACTTAACAGTTATTTGCAGGACTTTCATGGCGTAACACTGAAGTTATATAAGAAGCAGAAGGATCTCGGTGACAAGTCCACGTTAAAACCGATCGCTGTGTGTGTGGACTGTCACGGTATCCATGATATTACGGCCACAACAGGTCCTAAGTCATCTATTGTAAAGGCAAATCTTGTTAAAAGGTGCCAGAAGTGCCACACTAATGCCTCAGAGAATTTCCCGGACAGCTGGATTTCTCATTATAAACCGAGCCTCAAAAAAGCGCCGCTTGTTTATATGATCAATCTTACCTATAAAATCTTCATACCGTTCATGATGGTAGGGTTGATCCTGCAGATACTTCTGCATATCTGGCGCTATGCGGTAAATAGATAGGGGGTTGATATTATGGAAAAAAGTGATTTGATAGTCGGAGGAAAGATCAAAAGGTTCGGCTTTTACAGGATAGTCGAACATCAATTTAATATGACGGCTTTTGGAATTCTTGTAATAACAGGCCTGTCGCAGAAATTCCATGAATACAGTCTTTCTCAATGGATAATTATAAATCTCGGCGGGGTTGACAGTGTCAGGCTGATTCACAGATATACGGGGTTGATTTTTGCTGTATTGACGATATTCCATATAATCGCAGGCTCGGTCGGAGTAATCTTTCACAAATGGCAGGCTACAATGGTCATAAACAAAAAAGATTTTACCGACGCTATCGACAATCTGAAATACTATTTCGGCATAACAGACCATCCCGCAAGATGTGACAGATACGACTATAAACAGAAATTTGAATACTGGGGAGTTGTTGTAGGAGGCCTTCTGATGATAGCTACCGGGCTAATATTATGGTTTCCCACACTTGTCGTTAGATATCTGCCGGGGGAGTTTATCCCTGCTGCAAAGGCTGCGCATACGAATGAGGCGATGCTGGCGTTTCTTGTGATAGTCATATGGCATCTTTACAATTCGATATTCAGTCCGGAGGTATTTCCATTGGATACCTCGATATTTACAGGCAAGATATCCGTTGAGAGGATGAAACACGAACATCCGCTGGAATACGAAAGGATAACAGGGGAATCTCTTGAAGAGGAACATTCCGAGAGAGAAGCACATGAAAAACAAGGTACGCCCGTCAGCTAAACAGAATTGTATAAGAGAATAATAATCTCGGTCATCCTGAGCATACTGATAATATTGATAAGCCTTGGGATCGCAAGTTACCTCACTGTCAACTACACAATAGAACGTTCTCTGAACAGAAGGGTTGCTGTGGCACAGATGATAGCCAGATATACGGACTCCATTCTCGAACGCAATTTTAACAGGCTTTATGACATTTCCCTGTCCGGGGGGGTTGATTTCAGCGATAACAACTGGGAGCCCGAACGGAAGGCTCTCCAGACCGCATATCAATATTCCATATTCACAGACGGGATATTTCTCCTCGATAAGAACGGCAACACTGTTTTGACTTACCCGCCAAAGCCCGAGACATTTGAAAACCGTCTGAGTATTCCGAACATCAGCAAAGTCATTATGGATGGCAGGCCGACCATATCAGATATTTATACAGTAGAGCCGTCGAAAAAAAAGGTCATTTTTGCCATGGTGCCTTTAAAGAACAAGGACGGTGACATTGTCGGCGTTGCAGGAGGGGAGATAAACCCTACCAACTATATGCTTAACCAGATTATTGAGGCGGTCCCTGACGAACCTAATACCTATATGGAAATTGTCGACAGTCACGGGATTGTTATGGCCTCCAACAACCCTAACAGGATCTTTACAGGCAGTGACCATAACAGGTTTCTTGGGAACCTGATAGCCCATAAAATATCAACGGTCAGGACATGCCACAGGTGCCATACTGGAAAGAATAATCAGACCGGGAAAGGCGCTGAAAAGTCGACAGACATACTTGCATTTGCTCCGCTTGAAATGGCCCCGTGGGGTGTATCAATAATCCAGCCGGAAAAGGATGTGTATGCACCGGCAAGGAAATTGAGGAATATGTTCCTGGCCTTCAGCCTGGGCTCGATAGGCATAGCGCTTCTGATGGCTATAGGGATGAGCAGAAGCATAGTGAAGCCTGTGCATGAATTAATAGATGCCACACATAAAATCGCAGCAGGGGATATGACCAAATCAATCGGTTTTGGGGGTGTGGACGAGATCGGCATGCTAAGCAGCAGCTTTGAAATCATGAGAGTAAAACTGGCGGATTCCCTTGAAAACCTTCATAAATATAATATTGAGCTTGAAGAACGTGTAAACGAAAGGACAAAGGAGATCAAGCAGAGCCAGAAAAAAGTGGAGAACCTGCTCAAGAAGGTTATATCTGTACAGGAGGATGAGAGGAAAAGGATAGCACGCGGTCTTCACGATGAAACGATGCAGGCGCTTTCAGCCCTTTTGATGAAGATCGATATGTGCAAGATGTACCAGGAACAGCCTCCTCTGGAGAGGGTGCAGGAAATGAAGAGTATAGTGCTGACAATACTTAACGGGGTACACAATTTAATACAGAACCTCAGACCATCGATTCTGGACGACCTCGGACTTGAAGCTTCGATCAGGTGGCTTCTTGACAAGCATCTCTGGGAAAAGGGTATAACATATTTTTTCAATATCATAGGAACGCAGGGAAAAAGGTTTGACCCTCATATAGAGACAACGTTCTTCAGGATAATACAGGAGTCGATCGTGAATATAGCAAGGCATGCGGATGCTGAAAACGTTTTTGTCATAATGAAGGTTGACGAAGACGCGATCAATCTTGATATAGAGGACGATGGGCACGGATTTGATGTCAGATCAGCCTTAAAGCGGACCGAAGATGGAAGGGGGCTGGGGATACTGGGCATGAAGGAAAGGGCATATCTGCTTGACGGGAGGGTACAGATATGCTCTGAGCCCGGAAGCGGAACACGTATAAGTTTGTGGATTCCTATAAAATCATACGGAGATAAGAATGTCTAAGACAAGGGTATTGATTGTAGATGACCATGCGCTTATGAGAGAGGGCATTATTGCGTTCCTGAAGTTTTATGATGATATTGAGATTGTCGGCGAGGCATCAAACGGTCTGGAGGCGATAGAAAAGGCCGATAAGCTGAAGCCGGATGTTGTGCTTATGGATATTGCAATGCCTGAACTCGGGGGGATAGAGGCTACCGTCGAGATAAAAAAGAGGGTGCCAGAGATAAAGATCCTGATACTGAGCCAGTATGATGACAAGGAATATGTCAGCAGGCTTTTGAAGGCCGGGGTATCAGGTTATATACTGAAACATGCAGTCGGCACAGACCTCATTTCTGCCATAAGGTGTGTTGCGAAGGGCGAATCCTATCTGTATTCAGCAATAGCATCAAAGGTCATAGACGGATATCTTGGAAAGTCCTCGGGAATGGTAGTGGAAGACCCTTATGAAAAACTGACTGACAGGGAAAAGCAGGTCTTAAAGCTCATTGCAGAGGGCCACAGTCATAAAGAGGTTGCAACCCGCCTCGATATAAGCGTAAAGACAGTCATCGCACACCAGACGAACATCTCGGAAAAACTCGATATCCATTCACGCGCAGGTCTCATCAAATTCGCGATCTCCAAGGGGATAATAAAATTAGAGACGTAAGATACTATTAAATAATTTATTTCCCGTCTTAAACTCAATCCGTTTAAATCTAACCGCATAATGTAACACGTCACATAGTTGTATGGTGCATATGTGAGGCATGACACAGTCTAATTTACACACATTTTTATCATTTTGAACACTAATATCTATATTTTAAACAAATAATATTAATTTTAAGCGCCCCGCAAATAAAGGCATGCTTTTTGATAATTAATATCCGAGGAGTTTTTTTGCTCCGACAAGCAAAAGACTACGGCATTTGCCGTGATATATTTCAAAACTTTTTTAAAAGGAGGCAGATATGTTTACCAGAAGAGAAGTTCTTAAAGCAGGCGCCGTAGCAGGGGCGGCTGTCATGCTCCCATGGGGGTGCGGAAGCAGCGGAAGCGGCGGCAGGACTTACCCTGCTTCAGTCCCGGATAATATTACTAAATACATCGATTCTCTTCCTCTCCCTCTTGTCCTTCAGCCTGCAAGGTTTGTCGACGGCGCCCCGTATTACGAGGTCCTGATGAGTGAATGCAGGCAGCAGCTTCACAGCCAGTTCCCGCTTACGACCTTATGGGGCTATAATGGAATGTATCCCGGTCCTACGATAGAGACCCGTAAGAACCGGAAAATAAAAGTTGAATGGATAAACAACCTCCCCAACACAAACAAGCATCTACTGGATTATGCTTACGATACTTTTCTTCACGGAACAAATATGGACGAGCCGAGAGTCCGTGCCGTTGTGCATCTGCACGGCGGACATGTTCCTCCTGAGAGCGACGGATGGCCTTTTGCATGGATTACACCCGGAAATTCCGCGCTCTTCGATTACCCTAATCTTCAGAATGCCACAACCCTCTGGTATCACGACCATGTAATCGGCGTTACACGTCTGAATGTTTATGCCGGCCTTGCAGGATTCTATATCGTAAGGGACGACTTTGAGGACGGCCTCAACCTGCCGAAAGGAGCATACGAGATCCCGCTTGTCATTCAGGACAGGGCCTTCAATAAAGACGGGTCACTCTCGTTTCCGGTGAGAAACCCGGTAGAAATCCCGACAAGCTCCCAGCACCCCGGAACCTGGGTGCCTGAATCTTTCGGGGATGTTATACTGGTCAACGGTAAGGTCTGGCCGTATCTTGAAGTTGAGGCGAGGAAATACAGGTTCAGAATACTGAACGGCTCGAATGCCCGCTTCTATAACCTTTCAATAGGGGGCCTGAATTTCAACCAGATCGGTTCGGAGGGAGGCCTTTTTATATCTCCTGTTAATCTTACGAGCATTCTACTTGCCCCTGCTGAACGGGCCGATGTTATAGTGGATTTCTCAGGGCTTGCAGGCCAGTCCATCATAATGACAAACAACGCCTCTGACGGGCCTTTTACAGGCGTGCTGGATTCATCGGATGCAGCAAATCCGAACACAACAGGTCAGATAATGCTATTTAAGGTCAAGAACGTTTCTGCACAGGACACCAGTTCCATACCGTTGACTCTTGCTTCAATTGCGCCTTTGACAGAAATCTCGGCTGTTCGGACAAGGGACTTTACCCTTGAGGAAATCGTCGACCAGGCTGACGAACCCATTGGGCTTGAGATCAACCATATGGATTTCGATGACCCGATAGTTGATAAGCCGGCCCTTGGCAGTGTGGAGGTCTGGAGGCTCATAAACCTTACCGGTGACACCCATCCCATGCACCCCCACCTTTTTCATTTTCAGGTGCTCGATCGACGGCCCTTCGATGCCGAGGGATACCTCTCGACGCTTGGGGATTTCAGAAGCGGAGTGGGTCCTGCCCCTGTGCTCGAAAACTATTATACCGGGCCTGCTGTTCCCCCCGCTGAAAACGAAAAGGGCTGGAAAGACACTGTTAAGGCAAACCCCGAAGAGGTTACAAGGATCATAATGCGGTTTGAAGACTTTAAGGGTAAATACCCGTTTCACTGCCATATACTCGAGCATGAGGACAATGCGATGATGATAGCCTATGAAGTCGTTTAGTAAACGGTAATCAGGACTAAATCCCGCTTGAAAGGCGGGGCTGTAGGCCCCGCCTCGCTATAAGCGTAAAGACAGTCATCGCACACCAGACGAACATCTCGGAAAAACTCGATATCCATTCACGCGCAGGTCTCATCAAATTCGCGATCTCCAAGGGGATAATAAAATTAGAGACGTAAGATACCAGTAAATTGCCTTG
>JAKAKQ010000170.1 GCA_021813425.1 Nitrospirota bacterium | reverse complement strand
ATGCTTTAGATTATATTAATTCTGGTCATAAATTCATAACAGCCGACACGACAGGATAATGGAGGTTTGATTGGCAAGGGATTCTGAAAAACTGAAAAAACTGCTGCAAAGGATCGGGGAAAAAACCGCTTCGGTCGGGATCATAGGGCTCGGTTATGTCGGACTCCCGCTGGTAATGGAATTTATCAGGGCAGGATTTTCTGTCAGGGGCTTTGATCTCGACGCAAGGAAGGTTTCGCTCCTGAGACAGGGTAAGAGTTATATCAAGCATATCCCGCCTGAGAAGATCAGGGACATAAACAGGACCGGGCGGTTTATGTCTACAGATGATTTTTCGAAGCTAAAAAACACCGACTGCATACTTATATGCGTGCCGACCCCGTTGAACGAATACAGGGAGCCTGACATTTCTTATGTGATAAAGACTACAGAAACAATAAGCCGTTACCTGAGGCCAGGCCATCTTATTGTCCTTGAAAGTACAACTTACCCGGGAACAACTGATGAAGATATGAAGCCAATCCTTGAGAAGACAGGGCTGAGGGCAGGCAGGGATTTCTTTCTTGCATATTCACCAGAGCGGGAAGACCCGAACAACCCTGATTTTTCAACATCGACCATACCCAAGGTAGTAGGAGGATATACAGCCGGATGTCTTAAGGCTGCAAAGGCGCTTTACGACACTATAGTTCAAAAGACAGTGCCTGTTTCCTCTACTAAGGTTGCGGAGGCGAGCAAGCTTCTTGAGAATATTTACAGGGCAGTAAATATAGCGCTTGTGAACGAGCTAAAGATGTGTTTTGAACGGATGGGTATTGACATCTGGGAGGTAATAAATGCATCCAAGACCAAGCCCTTTGGTTTTCAGGCTTTTTACCCCGGACCAGGACTCGGCGGCCACTGCATACCGATAGACCCTTTTTATCTGACCTGGAAGGCAAGGGAGTTTGACTTCCATACAAAGTTCATCGAACTTGCCGGCGAAGTCAACACAGGCATGCCTTACTATGTTGTAAGCAAGGTTATAGACGCTCTCAATGCCAGAGGTAAAAGCATTAAAGGCAGCCGTATACTTGTGCTCGGCCTTTCATACAAAAAGGATATCGACGATGTCAGGGAGTCGCCATCCCTGAAACTTATCACACTGTTACAGAAGAATGGCGCAAAGGCAGATTACAGCGACCCTCATGTCCCGAGGACTCATAAGATGAGGGGATATGACCTTAAGATGTCCTCAGTGCCTTTAACCGGAAAAAATCTGAAGAAATATGACTGCGTTCTCATCTCAACAGACCACTCGGCATATGATTACAGGTTTATAGTTAAGCATAGCAGCCTTGTGGTCGATACGAGGAATGCAACAGCAGGCATTAGATCAACGAAAATAGTAAAGGCATAAATAGAGTCTGTTTATAAACTAATAGTTTGTCATTGTCCGGCTTGACCGGACAATCCAGTTCCGAAAGCATTCGGGATTGAAAACACTGGATTCCCCATCAAGTCGGGGAATGACTGTCTGCTTAAATCATACTTTATACACAGACTCTAAATAAAAAAAGAAGCGAGATTAAGGAGTCATGATTTGAAGGTTCTTGTAACGGGCGGTGCAGGCTACATAGGAAGTCATATGGTAAGGACCCTCGGTGAAAAGGGATATGACATTGTTGTGTATGACAACCTTTCCACAGGCCATAAGGATTCTGTACTCTACGGAAAACTCGTAATAGCTGATCTTGCAGATGCAGACAGACTCGACAGACTTTTCAGGACAGAAAATTTCGATGCTGTTATACACTTTGCCGCCCATATAGTAGTGGATGAATCCGTAAGGGAGCCGATCAAATATTACAGGAACAATTTTGTAAACGCACTAAACCTCATAGAGATATGCGTAAAGAATAACGTCAACAAATTTATATTTTCTTCTACCGCTGCCGTCTACGGCATACCTGAAAAGGTTACTGTAACAGAAGACACACCCGCGCGGCCGATAAACCCCTATGGCGCTTCCAAATTCATGGTCGAGCAGGTTTTGAAAGATATAAGCCTTTCATCTGACCTCAGATATGTTGCTTTGAGATATTTTAATGTTGCAGGCGCTGATCCTCTCTCAAGGATAGGTCAGAAATACAGGGAGGCAACTCATCTGATCACTGTATCTTTAAGGGCCGCTCTCGGCAAAAGGGAACATCTCGATATATTCGGCACCGACTATGATACCCCTGACGGGACCTGCATAAGGGATTATATCCATGTGGATGACCTGATCGATGCGCATATTCTGGCACTGGATTACCTTTCGGAAGGCAATGGGAGCAGGGTGTTCAACTGCGGGTATGGTCACGGTTATTCGGTCAGGGAGGTCGTCGACAAGGTAAAGAAGGTGACCGGTGTAGATTTTAAAGTAAGGGAGACAGGCAGAAGAGAGGGCGACCCTCCTTCACTTATTGCAGATTCATCAAGGATAAAAAAAGAGCTCGGATGGAAACCATCACACGACGACCTCGAATACATCATAAAAACAGCATGGGAATGGGAAAAGAAGCTGCATCAAGCTGGCAAGCCTGCAAGCTGACAAGCTTTATAGCTTTAGAAGAACCATCCCTGAGACCGGATCCATTTCCCTCTTAGCCGTTACATCTTCTATCTCCATGACAACCGCTTCAAGCACTAAAAAAGTCTCGGAATTCTCTCTCAGACATCCTACCTTGACCATATCTTTTTTCCCGAAGGCGCCGTGGAAATGCACCCTCGGCTCATCTTCGAGCCAGAAGATAGTGCCAAACCCTACAACCTCATGACTCTCTCCTAAATGCCTCCATACAGGAGTAGGCGGGAACTCATCCTTTTCGGGTCCGACCACAATACTGCCTTCCCTCATCCCCCCTACAAGATAAAAAACAGCAGCCCTTATGTTTTCCTTCCTGGCGATATCCACGAGATTGCCAAGCACATCGTCCCTGTCTTCAAACCTTGCGATAACTACCCTCCCCGTCCTTCCAACCTGATATTTCATATCTCCTCCATTGATCTATAACCTAAACATTGCAAAAAATACTTAAAAAAGCAGACGGGGACGATGAAAAATGCCTTGCCTGCAACACATTACTGCCCTTCAGCGAGGCCAGCCAACCTTTTTTCGGAAAGCACAATGAGTAAAAGGCGGCATTCATGTGTATCATATTGAATCTTGTTGTCATTGCAAGGATTTTTCAGCGTCTCTGTCTGTCTTTTCGCAACTGATGAGATAAATTACCGTTATTTCTCCTTCAGCTCGACCACCCTGTCCTCGCATTCAACAATTTTTGATTCAGCGCTGTGTTCGAGGGTTGTTAATTCAAAGATTCCGACGGGCTTTGCCTTGCCTTTTACTATTACCTTCTCCTTGCCTAATACAGACACATGCCCCAATAAACCTGCCCCAAGAGGGTCCCTTATTTTATTCAGGGTGGATTCTGTTATCAGAATCCTGACATTGTATTTCCTCGTTAAAGACTCAACCCTCGAGCCCAGATTTACATGATCTCCTATGACCGTATAATCCATCTTTTTCCCTACGGCGCCGATATTGCCTACAAGCACTTCTCCTGTATTAATGCCCACTCCTATATCCAGTTTTGGTTTCCCTTCGGCTTCCCATTTCTTCTGGAGTTCATCGAGTTTTTCGATCATGTTCAGCGCGCATTTAACAGCCAGCTCCGCATGGTTTTCCTGAATGATGGGAGCGCCCCAGAAGGCCAATATGGCATCTCCAATGAACTTGTCGAGTGTCCCGTCCCACTTGAAAACGATCTCTGTCATTTCTCCAAGATACTCGTTGAGTATGGCCACCACCTCTTCCGGTGAATGTTTCTCCGAGATTGAAGTAAAACCCCTTATGTCGGAAAAAAGCACCGTAATCTCCCTGCGTATACCCCCGATGCCGGCCTTCTCGGGATTGCTTATAAGTATCTCGACTATCTTCGGAGAGACATAACTTGAAAACATCTTGCGTATATCCCTGGCCTTTTTCTCTTCGAAGAAAAACCTCATAACCGTCTGTATTACAAATATGCTCAGCATATTCGTTACCGGATAGATGAGATTCATCCAAAAGCCATAGTATATCAGCAGATAACAACTGATCAGGATGTAAGAAACTACAAAACCGATCGCAATAGCCGAACTTTTTATCGCCTTTAATCTCGGCAGCGTCAATCCAAACAAAATACCTGTAATAATGATTATTATCAATTCAATTATGCCGGGGCTCGGCCTGTTGAAATTGTTCATAATTATGTTTTGTACGACGGTTGCGTTCTTCTCGACACCGGGGATATCAGCTGCCAATGGAGTTACCTTCTGATCATATGTCGCAAGCGCAGATGTACCTATCAGCACTATCTTATCTTTAAAAAACTCCGCAGGGATCCTGTCGTGCAAGACATCTGTTGCAGATTTATACAGGTAACTTTTTGCACCCCCGACATAATTTATGAGCACCCTTCCCCGGATATCGGTTTTTATTTCCCTGCCGCCGATTTTTACTTCGGATGCAGGGTAGAGGATCATATCTTTCATCTGCACACCGAGGGCGATCCTGGCGATCTGAAGTGAGAGTTGAGGATAGCAGTCATCTCCATAATTAAGGTACAGGATTTCCCTTCTGATTACCCCGTCGAGATCAGGCAGGGCATAAACATGACCGAGCGTTGACGCCTTTGATAATTCTTCAAGAGGAGGGTTTACGCTCTCGGGCTGGATAGCAAAGTCCTTCCATTTAATCCCTTTCGGGCTTTTCACCTCCATAAAGGCGGCATCCCATAGATAATCAGGGATATCGCTGTTATCCACAGTTTTCTTCTTATCCTGAGTTACAAAAAAAGGTGTTGCCAGAACCACATTACCCGCTTCTCTGAATGCCTTTGCAAGTTTTTCGTCGGTCTCTTTGCTTTCAGGTTCGGTATACATAATATCGATACCTATCACCTTTGGTCTGCCTTTTGATATCTTGCTGACAAGCGCAGCCTGGACATCCCTTCTCCACGGCCATCTTCCTATATCTTTTATGCTCTCTTCATCAACGGAAACAATAATAATATCTTTCATGGGTTCCTGAGGTTTAAAATAGTTTCTGAGATGGAGCCTGAGATCATAGGTCTTGCTCTCAACCTTATCGCTGATAATATTGCTGAATTCAAATAAGTGCAGATAATCGGATAATTGCAGAAAAGCGAATAATATCGTGGAAAGCAGGGTAATCCAGTGAAACAGCCTGGTCTTTTTCATTGATAAAATTATACAGATTTGATCTGAAATGAACAACAAAGGGGGGATTTTTTCTGAAAGACCAGGGAAATATTTGTCAGGAGAAACTTCTGTTGCCATTAATTGACTTTAAGTGAAATCCTCAATTATACTTAAATCAACCCTTGGGGGAGGCCTGATGCCTGAGAGTTTCTCGTAGCACGAGAGAGACCCCTTGAACCTGATACGGATAATTCCGGCGTAGGGAGTAGGGAAACTGGAAAAAGGCGGCCGCATCCCTTTCGGGATGCGGTTTTTTTTGTTTTTTATGAAGCTTAAAATAAACGGAGAAAACATAGAGGTTTTAAGGTCAGCAACCGTAAAAGAGTTGCTTGATGAGTTAAAAATAGAGCCCGGGCGGGTGGCTGTTGAGGTGAACCTGTCTGTGATAAAAAAATCTGATTATGAGAACATCAGGCTCAGTGATGGAGATAATGTGGAGATAGTGAATTTCGTTGGAGGAGGAAAATATGATGAATGAGATTATTATTTTCGCTCATTCTCGGTCTTCGACCTCCGAGGTTTTGCCCGCTCTAAATCTAAATTTTTACTATTGGAATTGTGGTCAAAAAAGCCGCTCAAATAACAATCTCATTCATCTTGACGGGATAAATTTTTACGGGAAGGAGCAAAGATGGAAGATAAGCTGGTAATCAAAGGGATTGAATTCAAGTCCCGGCTCTGGGTAGGGACTGGAAAATACAAGGATTTTGAGGAGACGAGGAAGGCTATTGAGGCCTCGGGCGCCGACGTCGTCACTGTAGCCGTAAGAAGGACGAATATTACCGACAGAAAGTCAGATAACCTTCTTGACTATATCGACCCTAAAAAATACAGGATCCTTCCTAACACGGCCGGCTGTTATACTTTAGAGGATGCCCTCAGATACTCGCGGCTCGCACGGGAAGCCGGGGTGTCAGACCTGATAAAGCTCGAAGTCATCGGCGATGAAAAGACCCTTTTCCCCGATGTTATCGGGCTGCTCCAGGCCACAGAGATTCTTGCCAGGGAAGGGTTCATCGTCTTCCCCTATACCAACGATGACCCGGTAATGGCAAAAAGGCTGGCAGATGCCGGTGCCGTAGCGGTAATGCCGCTTGCAGCGCCTATCGGCTCGGGACTGGGAATACGCAACCCTTATAATTTGAAGATAATACTCGAAACAATAAAATTGCCTGTTATCGTGGATGCAGGCGTTGGAACCGCATCGGATGTCGCGGTTGCGATGGAGCTGGGATGCGATGCCGT
>JAKAKQ010000276.1 GCA_021813425.1 Nitrospirota bacterium | reverse complement strand
CTTTATGCCGCAAAGGTATCAGTCAAACAGCCCGCAAAGGTTCCTGCTGAAAAACTGATAAAGATTGAGGAAGTAGCAAAACTTGTTGGGATAGGTGTTGAAAAAGGGAACTTTCTTGTTGTGGATTCCAGACCAGCGCCCAGATACAACGAAGGGCATATACCGACCTCGATTTCAATCTACGATGCTGAATTTGAGAAACATACCGATAAACTCCCAAAGGAAAAAGACAAACTCATCATCTTTTACTGCGGAGGGCCTACCTGAATAATGAGTCCTTCCTCTGCCGGTAAGGCGGAGAAACTCGGTTATACAAATGTAAAGGTCTTTCATGATGGCATGCCTGCATGGAAAAAGGCGGGCAACATCGTGACATCAACCGCAGCATTCCTTAAAGAGTCAATGGACAAGGATATACCGCATGTCCTTATTGACGTAAGGCCTGAGGATGCGGCAAAAAAAGAGCACTTAAAGGGCGCAGTATCAGTTCCATTAACCGAAATCGAGAAGGCAAAGGACAAATTACCTGCGGACAAAAAGGCGCCGATAATAATCTACTGTTCCACTGTAAATGCGTCAGAGGACGCCTTCAAGATTGTAAGAAAGTGGGGTTATAGCAACCTCTCTTATCTTGCAGGAGGCATTGAGGCATGGAAGAAGGCAGGCAATCCTGTTCAAAGCGGAGACCTTCCTACAACGATTGTGTATGTGCCAAAGCCAAGACCGGGTGAAATTCCGGTTGAGGACTTCAAGAAGATTGCAGAGACCCTGCCCGCCGATAAATTCATCCTCGACGTAAGGGATGAAGACGAGGCAATGCAGGGGATGCTTAAGGGGGCAAAGAATATCCCCACACAAACCATATCGGTAAAATTAGCAGAGATACCTAAGGACAAAGAGATAATAGTCCACTGCGTAACAGGCGTCAGGGCTGAGATGGCTTATCTTACTCTAAAAGATGCAGGTTATAAGTCCCGCTTTCTTAATGCAGAGATAAAGATAGACAAAGACGGCAAATACGAAATTACCAAAGAATAAACTCCAAGGTCAATCAATTCATTTTTAAGGCAGACATTTTGTCTGCCTTTTTTATGCTCAATACATTTCTGCAGCACCGTAAAAGCAAAAGGAGGTCTCCTCCTGCGTGCGTGAATTGTCCGGGTTAAAAATCCGGAAACATCTTGAGATGCAGGACTTTACCTTCTTCGACACCCACCTGGGCAGAAAGGATCCCCCCTTCGACATACTTCAGCTCGAAATTCTTGAACCCCTTTCTGACAAGGCTTTTTGCATCTGAGGGGCAACCGCCCTCACATCCTGCTATGCCCCTGATCATTTTGGGGATAATTCCTTTTATATCAACACCATTTAATGTGATGTTTTTTGATGAGGTAAATGCTTCAATCCTATTCAAGAGGGCATCAATATCTATGTGAAAAGGGTCATCGATGTCAATCGATAATGAATCATTATCCAGGCTCACATCCAGTAACATTCAAACCTCCTTTGACAGGGAAGAATAGAAATTATGCTTTATATTATACCAAGAATTGCTCGAAGTAATCTGTTTGATCATTCAAAAATAGAGTCCTTACCTTCTTTTTGCCCTTTGCCTTGATATATCAAACCTTGTTGCTTTTAAAATAAATTTGATTCATAATTCATTTACAGATTGGGTGATAGATTTATCTTTTATATAACTTGATTTCAACCTTTATAGATCGTCCTGTAAGCGATTTTGATTGATTCTTTTTATTGAAATAATGCAATTAAGTGCAGATACAACCAAAAGTGTATTTCAGCGTAAGGCCGCCAGACCCGGCTTAAGTGCTGTCCGGTGTTGCAGACAAGGTATTATTTCTGCGCCCCTGCTTGCTATCTGATTTTCGTTTATGAAATCTTTAGGTTTACTCAATACTAAAGAAAATAAGGAGGAAACATGTCAGACGCAAAAAAAATCGATGTTTTGATGGAGGAAAAGAGGCATTTTCCGCCGTCACCTGAATTCAGTAAAAATGCCCATATAAAAAGCCTGGAGGAATACGAGAAAATCTACAAAAGATCGGTCGAAGACCCGGAAGGTTTCTGGGCCGAGATGGCAGAAAAGCATCTGACCTGGTATAAGAAGTGGGACAAGGTACTTGAATACAACTTTGAAAAACCCGAGATTAAATGGTTTCAGGGAGGCAAACTCAATGTCTCATATAACTGCCTTGACAGGCATCTGACAACAGCAACAAGAAACAAAGCTGCCATAATCTGGGAGGCAGATGATGGCAGCTACAAGACTTTCACCTACCAGCAGCTTCACTATGAGGTAAACAGATTTGCTAACGTATTGAAGAAGCACGGGGTAAGGAAAGGGGACAGGGTCACAATCTATCTGCCGATGATACCCGAGCTTGCAATCTCTATGCTTGCCTGTTCAAGAATAGGCGCGATACACAGCATAGTCTTTGGAGGGTTCAGTGCTCATGCCCTGCGTGACAGGATACAGGACTGCAAGGCAAAGCTCGTGATTACTGCTGATAAAGGCGTAAGGGGTGGGAGATTTGTCCCCCTTAAATCGAATTCCGATGAGGCATTGCAGGAATGCCCAACTATAGAAAAAGTCATTATAGTTAAAAGAGGCGACGGCGGAATCGACATGGAACCCAAGAGGGATCTCTGGTGGCACGATGAAATAAACGCCCCGGATATTACAAACTATTGCGAGCCTGAACAGATGGATGCTGAAGACCCTCTGTTCATACTCTATACATCCGGCTCAACAGGAAAGCCAAAAGGGGTGCTTCATACAACAGGCGGATATCTGCTTTTCACAAATCTTACTTTTAAATGGATATTTGACTATCATGATGAAGACATCCATTTCTGTACAGCAGACATCGGCTGGGTCACAGGTCACAGCTATATTGTTTACGGACCGCTGTCAGCAGCTGCAACAAGCCTTATGTTCGAAGGCATACCTACCTATCCAACCCCGGGGCGGTTCTGGGATATAGTTGACAAACACAAGGTCAATATCTTCTATACCGCACCTACTGCAATACGGGCACTGATGAGAGAAGGTGAAAAATGGGTGGACAAATATGATCTTTCTTCCATCAAGGTATTAGGCACTGTCGGGGAACCAATAAATCCCGAGGCCTGGATGTGGTATCACACACATGTTGGAAGGGGTAAGCGTCCTATTGTTGACACATGGTGGCAGACAGAAACAGGCGGAATTCTCATTACACCTCTTCCAGGCGCTATGACCCTCAAACCCGGTTCTGCCACAAGACCTTTCCCTGGTGTTGTGCCAAAGGTTTTGAAAGAAGACGGCTCTTCTGCAGCTGCAAATGAAGGCGGTTATCTTGTGATCGAAAAACCATGGCCTGGAATGCTGAGAGGGACATATGGTGATCCTGAAAATAAACGCATTAAGGAAGTCTATTTTTCCAGGTTCATCGGTAAATATATGACAGGAGACGGTGCAAGGGTCGATGAAGACGGTGATTACTGGCTTATGGGAAGGATAGACGATGTTATCAATATCTCCGGACACAGGCTCGGCACAGCAGAGGTCGAATCAGCACTGGTAAGCCATGAAGCTGTTGCAGAGGCTGCCGTAGTCGGATACCCGCATGAGATTAAGGGAGAGGGTATTTATGTATATGTAACCCTGAAAGAAGGGCAGAAGCCTTCTGATGACCTCAAGAAGATACTTGTAGGACATGTCAGGACCGTTATAGGTCCGATCGCTACACCGGATAAACTGCAGTTCGCACCGGGACTGCCCAAGACCAGAAGCGGAAAAATAATGCGGAGGATACTGAGAAAGATCGCATGGGGACAGGTTGAAGAGCTTGGTGATACCTCAACACTTGCAGATCCTTCTGTGGTCAAAAATTTGGTAAAAGAGAGGCTGTAATAAGGCTTGTGGGAGGCGCCAGGTGTGGAGCAGGGTTCAATCCAATGTTTTTGAGACCTGCTCCTTGATTTTTCCGTTTTTAAACCAGATTTTTAAAAAGGTGCTTATGGAAAGATTCTTTTTAGACAAGGAGATATCCCTTTTCCCCAGACATCCTTCTGGATCATCACTTATGCCGACATGACAATAAAGACCTTTGAGAAGTTGTGCAAGGCCGGAGGGATTAAGATATAGAACCGATTTTATATAGCTGAAGTATTGTCCCTGAAACAAAAACGGGCAAATTATTGTTTATAATTTGCCCGTTTCAAATTAACAATTATGTCTTCGCTTCTACATCTCGCTTAATGTTACAGCGCCAGTTGTGCAGACACTCACGCATGTCTCGCAACCTTCGCATAAATCTGCCTGGACAGGGACTGCCTTTCCATCTTTCATTTCAAATACGCTGACAGGGCAGTTATTAACACACTCTTCGCAACCTTCACACTTTCCTGCATCGACTGTTACAATCCACATTTAAAATCTTCCTCCTTTATTTTTACATTCATTATGACCTTTTTAAATTATAAAATATATCAATAAAAAGGGGCAATGGAATAATCTCATTGCCCCTTTTTTATTGTCTGTTTTATACAACTTATTACATTTCGCTTAATGCAACAGCGCCAGTTGAGCATACGCTCACACATGTCTCACAACCTTCGCAGAGGTCTGCCTGAACAGCATTAGCCTTTCCATCCTTCATTTCAAATACACTCACAGGGCAGTTATTGGCACACTCTTCGCACCCTTCACATTTTCCTGCATCGACTGTTACTAAATACATTCGATATTCCTCCTTAGTTATAAATAAACCCAAATGGTTTTGTTAAATTATATACAAATATGTATATAAAATCTACATATTATACGAACTGATATGTCTTTAATGATCTACTGCTGCATCCTCTTCCCTAACAGCTATAGCCACCTTGTATAGAACGGTCAGTACGAGAAAGCCGATAGCCCATACCCCAATTGTTATTATTGACTCAGGTAACGTAGGCCAATATTCCGTTACTGTCTCGAACATGTTAGGCACAAATCCGCCGACAACGAGACCGAACCCCTTATCGATCCAGAGTGAAACAAACAGTGAAACACAGGCAAAGGCAAGGATATTTTCATTCTTGCGTAACGTAGGGAATACCAAAAGGGAAAGGGATATTACAGCAAATATGCTCGATGTCCACATTAAAGGTACGAGCTTCCCATGTCCTTCCAGCCCGACATACAGATATTTGAACGGGTGCATATGTCCAGGGATATTGCTGTAAAAAGCGGTGAAAAATTCAAGACCTAATAAAAATACATTTGCAAACATTGCATATGTTACGATCTTTCCTACTGCCTGTATAGCTTCCTTGCCGGGATCGAACTTTGATACCTTCCTCACTATCAGGGCAAGGATTATCAGCAGTGCAGGACCTCCGGAAAAAGCTGATGCCAGGAATCGGGCAGCCATAACAGCAGTGAGCCAGAAATGCCTTCCAGGGATACCGGCATACAGGAAAGCTGTAACGGTATGAATGCTGATAGCCCATGGGATTGAAAGATATATCAACGGCTTTACCCAGTCCGGCGGTTTTACACCCTTGCGGTCAGCTCCGAGTGTTGTCCAGCCAATTATAATATTGAGCGCAAGATAACCTACTAAAACAACACTATCCCAAAACATGACCGAGTTCGGCGTTGGATATAACACAACGTTCATGATCCTCATAGGCTGGCCCATATCTACAAAGATGAACAGTACACACATTATAACAGCAGAGACAGCAAGGAATTCTCCCAGGATCACTATCTTTCCGAATTTCTTAAAATCATGCAGGTAGTATGGTATGACAAGCATAACAGCCGATGCTGCAACACCAACAAGGAATGTGAACTGGCCAATATACAGCCCCCATGAGACATCCCTGCCCATACCTGTAATTCCCAATCCGTACTTAAACTGATAGAGATAAGCAACAACAGCAACGCCAATGATGGCAAGCAGTACACCTATCCATGTCCAATATCTTTTACTCCCTGTTAGGGCTTTTTCAAGCATTGTCATTACCTCCTATCACATAATAAATACTGGGCTGAGTCCCGAGTTCGGGTTTGCGACGGATGGTGTATGTCGAGGCAATAATCTTTCTGATTTCTGAATTTGGGTCATCAAGATCCCCGAAAACAATCGCCCCGTTTGAGACCTCTGCACAAGCCGGTGGAAGCCCTGTAGCAAGCCTTTCATAACAGAAAGTACACTTCTCAACAACCCCGATCATCCTTGTCGGGAATTTCTTATTCTCTTCCTTTATATAGGGACGACCATTTGCGTGTTTGCCTCTTGGATCCCTGTAGTTAAAGCTCCTCGCTCCAAAAGGACAGGCTGCCATACAGAACCTGCATCCGATACAACGATGCATATCCTGCATCACGATACCGTCTTTTCTCTTGAAGGTAGCCTTTGTAGGACATACCCGTACACATGCAGGCTGAGCGCAATGATTACAGAAGAGCATGAAATTCTTTTCCTTCATCTCTTTATTCATATACTCATCTTCAGTATTTGTAGGGAATGTATGCTCATAGTTGTCCTTCCATAT
>JAKAKQ010000041.1 GCA_021813425.1 Nitrospirota bacterium | reverse complement strand
AAATACAATCAAGAAGGCATTGAAGGCTACCAAGGTAAAGATAGGCGACGAATATGCGTTGACAATGACAGCATGGGGACCCTATACACTCGCTGCAAGACTTGTGGGTGAAGAAGACATGATGAAGGCTACTTTTAAGAAACCTGCCTTTGTAGAGAAGGCCGTAGATTTCACCACTAACCTGCTTATTCATCTGTATGAGCCTATAGTAAATGACGGCACACTCAATGTTATAAGCCTTGCAGACCCCACTGCGTCAGGAGATTTGATCTCAAAGAAACAGTTCGAGAGATTTGCCCTGCCCTATCTAAAGAAATTTACTGATTGGGCAAAGTCTAAAAATGTCTATACCCTTGTTCATATATGCGGCAATACAACCGACAGACTCGATCTGTTTCCACTTACAGGTGCAAGCTGCATAAGCCTCGACCACAAAACTGATATTGCAAAGGCAAAAGAAATACTTCATGGGAAGATGTGTTTTGGAGGGAATGTCGATCCGGTCAAAATAATGCTTCAGGGCACTGTCCAGGAAGTGGAGGATGCCTGTAAAACAGTGATACAAGCAGCAGGTACTGACGGCGGGTTTGTTCTTATGCCTGGCTGTGACATACCGCCCACCGTTCCTTATGAGAATATCCAGAAGTTTATACAGGTTGCCAGGGAATGGAAACTTTAAGAAAGGGGGAGGTGATGTGAAAGTTAGTCAAAACGTAACTGGAGGTCTTTGAACATGGGGATATTGGAAGAGTTAAAAAAAATATTTGCTCAGGAAGGAAATGTTCCTGAGAAAAAAGAGGAGGTAACAATGGCTGAAAAAAAGATGACAGTAGAAGAAGTAAATCAATATATGAAGAAAACTATGGGGTTCGTGCCGAGGATGTTCCAGATAATAAATACCGTGACCCCTGATCCCGGAAAAACCTTTGCTGACTTCTATGCAACCATTTTCGGTGAAGGGGCTCTGTCAAAAAAAATAAAAGAGCTCATGTTTACAGCAATCGGCGTATCTTACTGTTCTCCGAGATGCATAATCCATGTGATACCAGCGATCG
Organism: Nitrospirota bacterium; assembly: GCA_021813425.1. Taxonomy (GTDB): domain Bacteria; phylum Nitrospirota; class Thermodesulfovibrionia; order Thermodesulfovibrionales; family UBA6898; genus JAKAKQ01. The sequence goes on along the minus strand of JAKAKQ010000041.1, from coordinate 5,510 downwards.
AGGCCGGCGCAACCACAGGGGAGATATTCGAGGCTGTATCAGTGGGCATGATAGGCGCCGGTTTTGTTCCTGGAGGTCCGGGTATCCCTTATGCCTTTGAATACGCCCTCAAATGTCTCGATATCGAGGCTAAATATAGAAAAGGCGAGAAGTGGGAGTATCTGCCACAGCCGAAGTTCGACCACGGTGTGTATTAAAAAGGACTAAATATGATTGTCTTTCACTTACTAAAAAACATAAAAGGTAGGGCAAAATGTTTTCGCTCATTGCCCCACCTTTAATATGTGTGAAAAGGCAACCATGACTTATCCGGTTTTCTCGATTGAAGGTGACGTCATTACAGGGCGTGCAGGGCACGCCCTGTAAAATACATAATTAAGGAAATTGAATGTTTCGTTTTTCAAAAGAGCAGAAGGTTTGCAGTATTGCCGGAATAAAGATAGGCGGACAACCCGGAGAAAATCCGCCATTGCTTATAGCTTCTATGTTTCACAACAAAGACGTGATACTTGAAGACAGAAAAGGAAAGTTTAACCGGCAAAAGGCAAAAGAACTTATTAAGAAACAGGAAGACCTATCAACCTCTACAGGCATTCCATCAATGGTTGCTATGGTAGCGAACACGCCTGAAGAGGCTCAGATATACATAGATTTCTATCTTGAAACTACCAGCATGCCGTTTGGCATTGACATGTGGGTTGCTGAGAAAAGGGCGCAGGCAACCGAATACGTTGCAAAATTAGGTGTTCAGGATAAATTCCTCTATAACAGTATCACGCCATGGGATAAGGACATTAAAGGACAGGTAAACAAATTAAAAGACCTTGGTATAAAGCATGTAGTTGTTCAGGCATTTGATGATAAAGACCAGTCCCCGGTTGGACGGTTAAAATCTTTGGAATACATACTTTCGCAGGGCGCTGACAATTTTGATACTGTCATCGTTGACACCTCTGTTATGAATTTACCTGCAACATCTTTTTCATTGATAGCAAACAGATTAATAAAAGAGAAATTGGGGCTTCCTTGCGGAGGCGCTTATTCAAACGGCACACATATGTGGAAGACATCAAAGGATATATGGGGGATAGACGGCTTTAAGGCTATGGATGCGGTTGCTCAGGCAATGTCATCCGCACTCTGGAGCGATTTTAATTTTTACGGACCAATCGTTACTGCTCCGAGGATATTCCCTGCTGTTGCAACAGCGCATATCCTGCTTTCCACGCTCGTGTACGACGAGACGAAGTTTATTCCCAGGAATAATAATCTGCCGATAAGGAAATTTTTCCCGGATTTTATAGAGAAACTTGTAACAGGAGCGGCGAGGAAATGAAGATCAAAGCTGAGTCAAAGTATTCTCGCTCATTCTCGGTCGCAGAAGCGACCTCCGAGGTTTTTGCCTCTTTATTTTATGAAAATATCATATCAAGGAATATCGGCAAAAAAAGCCGCTCGAACACTTCGTCTCAGCTTTTAAAAATGGAAAAACGAAAGGAGAATAAAAAAAGGTGAGTGAAATGACTTCAAGAGAAAGGGTTCTCAAACTTTTTGCAGGAGAAAAGGTTGACAGGCTGCCGTGTTTCAGCGGCATGGGGAATGTTACAACAGAAGGGCTTAAGAAATACGGATACAAATTTGCCGCGCTTCACTCAAACGCAAAAATGATGTCAGATGCAGCTGCATCTACTTATAGACTGTTCGGTTTTGAATGTGGTGTTGTACCTTTTGACCTCTGTGTTGAAGCAGAGGCACTCGGATGTGAGATAAATGTTTATGCACATCTGGAAGATATCCTTTACCCGACAATTAAAAAGAAGCTCATACATAACGAAGACGAAATGGATATTGTAATCCCATCTGATATTGCAAATAGGGGAAGAGTACCGTTGATGAAAGAAACTATTGGGGTCATCAAGGCTGATATAGGCAATGAAGTTGCAATAGGCACCTACGTCCTTGGTCCATTCACCCTCGCTGGCCAGATTATGGAATTAAACGATCTCCTGAAGTTATCCTTCAAAAAGCCTGATAAAGTCAGTAAATTACTTAATACCCTTGCAGATGTAATTATCCTTGTTGCAAAAGAGTACGAAAAGGCCGGTGCTGATTATATCACTGTCAGAGAAATGGGAGCTACATCCGATGTGCTAAGTCCAAGGGTGTTTAAAAACCTTATCCTGCCTCACCTCAAAAAAATTTTTGCAGAACTTAATGTGGATAGTGTGCTTCATATATGCGGTAAGACTAATGACATTGCAGCCTTCATGCTTGAGTCAGGTGCTAAGGCAATAAGCGTTGACCAGAAAAATGACATTGCCGAAACACGGAAAAAGATAGGTAAAGATGCACTGCTTTTCGGCAATTATGACCCATACAATATACTTGTGGCAGGTACCACCGAAAAGGTCAGGGAAACAATAAGGAAGTGTATTGATGAAGGTGTCAGTGCTGTATGGCCTGGATGCGATATATGGCCAACTGTACCGCCTGATAATATAAAGGCAATGATGGATGAAGTAAAAAATTACAGGAGGTAGCTATATGGTAACAGAAGAAAAAAGACAGGAAATATTGGGGAAATTAAAGAATGCCGTTATACAGTATGACGAAGATACCGCAAAGGAGACTTCCAAGGAGGCGCTTGAGATAGGAGTAAATGCAAATGATGCAATATTTAATGGACTGGTAAGCGGCATGGAAGAGGTCGGCAGGCTTTTTGAGGCGCAGGAGTATTTTGTCCCAGAGTTGCTCATGTGTGCTGATGCTTTGTATGCGGGATTGGATATATTGAAACCACATGTAAAACAACTTGACCTTGGTGTAAAAGGATCGGTTGTAATCGGAACAGTCGAGGGCGATGTCCATGATATCGGTAAAAATATTGTGAAGATGATGTTCGATGTCGCAGGGTTCACTGTCTATGACCTCGGGAGGGACGTCCCGCTTGATAAATTTGTTGAAGAACAACTAAGGACAGACTCTGATCTTGTGTGTTTGTCTGCGATGATGACAACAACAATGGTTGGAATGAAGAAAGTCATCGATAATCTAAAGGCAAAAAACCCAAATGTAAAAATAATGATCGGCGGGGCACCTGTCTCGCAGGACATTGCTGAAAAATGGGGGGCAGACGGCTATGCCAAGGATGCTAACAATGCCCTTAAGGATGCAATCAATATGATCAGTTCGCTCAAAAAACTAAAAGAGGAAGCAGAGGCTAAGAAGAACTCATGAATGATGCCCTTGAAAAAGGTCTTATAAATGCAGGCGCCACTGTTATTGGTTTTGCACACGTAAAGGTTGCGCTCAATGATGAAATAGCACATCTTGAAAGGGCTATATCGATTGGGGTGGACAGAAACTTAAATGAAGACACAATCCGTTTTCTTGGTATCCTGCAAAAAAAAGCTACCAGCTGCCTGAGAAGAAATGGGTATAAATATCTTTGCATCCCGCCTGACTCGGACAGGATAAACAGCACATTTATATCAAAACTCTACCCTTTGTTTACTCATAAAATCGCAGCCACATCCGCAGGTATAGGATGGATCGGCAGGAACGGGCTCCTTATCAATCCCGTGTATGGGCCCCGACTTTCGATTGCAACAGTGCTTACAGACGCACCATTGAAGGTCGGAACTCCAATTGAATCCAGCATGTGCGGCGATTGCAGATTATGCGTGGACTTCTGTCCATCAAAGGCAATTACGGGCAAGGACTGGTCAAGGAACAAACCTTTTATTGAACTTGTCAGATTAAATAGTTGCAGCACTCACAAAAAAAACAGCAAGGCCGTGAACGGCAAGCCGAACTGTGGATTGTGCATAAATATATGCCCGTACGGAAGGAAACCGGTTCAAACAGTTCAAACGGTTTAAGCTGTTATTAATTTCGGAGGAAGTAGATGAGAAAATACAGGGTGATATTTCAGCCGTCAGGCAGGAGGGGCGAGGTAGACGAGGGTAAAACTCTCCTCGAAGCTGCCCAGTCTCTGGGAGTTGATATCGAGGCTCTCTGCGGAAACAAGAAAGTCTGTGGAAAATGTAAGGTAAGAATAGAAGAAGGCTATTTTGAAAAAGACGGTATGGAGTCAGGGATGTCACATCTCTCCCCTGTTACAGAGGCTGAAAAGAAACATATAAAACCTGAAGACGGGCCCGGGATCCGCCTTTCGTGCACCGCAGAGGTATATGGTGATGTAAAGGTATTTGTCCCTGAAAGGTCACGGGCTGGCAAGCAGGTTGTCCGCAAGGCAGCAAAGGAGCTCTCAATAGTTCTCGACCCAGCAGTGAAAAAATACAATATAGACCTCGTTCCCCCTACACTCCACGACATGACAACAGGCGACTGCGAACGTGTCTTAAAGTTTCTGGAGGACGACTATGGTCTTAAAAACCTTACCTTTGATTACGAAGTCTTGAAAGTACTTCAGGATACTTTGAGAAAAGGGGGATGGAAGGCAACAGTTACTGTATGGATGGACAGGGAAATAATAAAAGTGGAACCGGGTTTTGTGGAAACATGCTATGGGCTGGCAGTGGACATCGGCACTACAACATGTGTAGGTTATCTAACTGATCTGAATACAGGAAAGACTGTAAATACAGAGTCGATGATGAATCCTCAGGTGTCTTATGGCGAAGATGTGATGTCAAGGATAACCTATGCAATGACTAATCCAACAGGGCTTGAAACAATGCAAAAGGCAATAATAAACGGGTTGAATGAGATAATAGAGAGGGTAACCGCAGATATCAAAGAAAATGGCGCTGCCGGCAGCAGGGCAATAGACGACCTGACTATTGTTTTTAATACTGCCATGCATCATATCTTCTTGGGTTTAAATCCTGAGTATATTGGCCGTTCACCTTTTATCCCTGCTGTACAAAATTCACTAAATATAAAGGCGCGGGACGTGGGCTTAAAAATCAATCCGGCATCCTATATTCATGTTTTGCCTATCGAAGCCGGTTTTGTCGGTGCTGACAACGTAGGTGTTCTTATTGCTGAAGAACCGTACAATCAGGACGAAATGGTGCTTGTTATTGACATAGGGACAAACGGCGAGCTTCTGCTCGGCAACCGGAACAAGGTCTGTTCAACTTCATGCGCAACAGGGCCTGCTTTTGAAGGCGCCCAGATAAAATTCGGCATGAGGGCTGCACCAGGTGCCATAGAAAAAGTCCAGATAGACCCTTTTACAAAAGAGCCTTTGTATAAAGTTATTGGAAAGGCGGATTGGCATACCCATCTTGAGAAGGTCAATGCCAAAGGGATATGCGGTTCCGGGATTATAGAAGTTGTCGCCGAGATGTTTAAGGCAGGGATAATAGACAAATCAGGCAGGTTTGTTATGGGCCTCAATACTCCAAGGGTAAGAAGAGACGTTGACGGTAAGCCGGAGTATGTGCTCGCATGGGCTGAAGAGACATCCATAAACACTGATATAACCATAACACAGGCTGATGTACGTGCGCTTCAACTCGCAAAAGGCGCATTATATACAG
>JAKAKQ010000092.1 GCA_021813425.1 Nitrospirota bacterium | reverse complement strand
AGGAGAAAGAAAAATGAACTTTTTTAAAAGAAAGAAAGATAAAGAGCCAGTTGAAACAGGCGCTGATGCGCCAGACGGCAATCAGTCGGAATATCCCGGAATAATCGATGAAGATAATGCGGGCGCACCTATGGAAACATCGGCTGAAGGAGCTGAAGGAGAATTCCAGGCTTTTCAGTCGGTTCCTTTAACTCCGCTGAAGAAAAGTAAAAAGGCTGTTTTTGCTGTTATCGTATTCTTACTGATGATTACTATCCTCTTTGGTGTCGGCACTTTTTTCATGCTTGGCGGCAAGAAAAGTGCAAGAAGGATGGCAAAAAATCCGAGTAACATAAACCTTTCACTGAATGAAGTCTCTCAGGAAGTTTCTCAGTCTGCCGCTCCCGCACAGCCTGCTCCTACAGCGCCTGATCAGAAACAGCTTGGTCAAGTTCCGCAGACTTCTTCGCCAACCCAGCCACAGGCCCCTGTTACTCCTGTTCAAGCTCCGAAGCAACAGGAGAAGCCCAAGGAAATGACAATCAAGGAAGCAAAAAGGTTAGCGGAAGAAAAGGCCAGGCAGGAAAAAGCAGAAAAGGAAAACCAACAGAAGGAAAAAGAAAAAAAAGAGAAGGAGAGCCAGACGGATTTAAAAAAGGGGAATCCGTTTAAAGCAGTATTCCTTCAGAAGTTTGAAGCTACAGAAGGGAAGGCGGTCGGCGATCGTTCAAAGTCCGGGAAGGATACCAAGGGCAAGTCAAAGAAAGATGCCGAACAGGATCTCAACGCTATGATAAAGCAGCTCAATGTTGCGCCGCCGGCTCCGCCTCCGCCGCCGAAGAAAACCCCGAGCGTGGTAGTTTACGGGATAATGCATATTGGAGAGCAGAGGTATGCGCTCACCAGCTTAGGCAAGCTATCTTTTCCCGGGGATATTAATGGTGTTCAGATCAAGGAAATAAAAGACAACGGGGTGTTGTTCGAAACCGGGTTTGTCCCCTTGACTGACGGTAAAAAACAGGCGGAGATCCGGTAGAAATTTTATGTCATCAAAGGCAACAAATAAAGAGTATTCCCTGATTGACACTCTCAATGCCGAACTGAAGAAAAAAGACTCGAGCGGACGGACGTATAACGATTTTATGGATACGGCCTCAAAGGTAAACAAAACCGTGTTTGAGGTTATCTGCGAGATAGATCGTGTCTTTACTTATAACGATCTGGCGGATATTTTTTCGGAGGCTGCCGGTTATCCCAAAGCGGAAAGCCTTTCCGGGGATATCTTATCCGTGAACACGAGGTTTATCCAGACATCTACTGGATATTATGCCTGGCATCCTCAGGTACTTGATAAGTTATTGATGGAACAGCATGTAGAAAAAGCGAATCTTTATCTCATTAATAAAAGGCTCTTTGACCAGAGAATCGGCTCTGCAAATATCCAGATTGTTGAAGACATAACGAAGACAAGGGAAGAGATCCTTAATATAGTCAAGGACGCTTTGCAGCTGCACGCAACGGATATCCATATATTCCCGTTCTCGGGAGTGTATAAACTGACCTACAGGATACTCGGCGAATTGACCGAGATATCATCGCTTTCTTATCAGTACGGCAAGGCACTTTGCAGCGCGATTATGAACTATACAAAAGAATTTACTCCTTCCCTACGGATCGACGAAACCAGGCGCCCTCAGGACGGTAGGATTCTATTGAGCGATGGGGAGAATATAGAAGCCGATCTCCGCGTTTCCTTTGTCCCCAAGCCAAACATGAAGGATACGGACATTGTTATCAGGCTCCTCAGGAAGGAATCGCTTGAAGAAATTACTGTCGAATCTCTGGGCTACAGCGAAAAACACTGCAGGATGTTGAGAGGCGCAATTCAACGCTCCAAGGGCATCATAGTTTTTTCCGGTGCAACAGGGACAGGAAAATCAAAATCAGTCAATACACTGCTTTCGTATATACCGACAAACAGAAGCGTGCTTACCATTGAAGACCCGATAGAATATTCACTTCCAAATGGAAGGCAGTTCCAGACATTCGAGTATGAAGATGCAGAGGACCACTCAGTCATCAGGATAGGGTTTCCGGAATTCGCCAGGGCGTTTAAACGCCACGACCCGGATGTGATATTCATCGGCGAGGTCAGGGACAAGGAAACCGTCGAGACTGCGATACATCTTTCCAAAACAGGACACCTTGTTTTCTGCACGCTGCATGTGTCAAGGGCGACCATGATCCCTGAAATTCTCATTAATGATTTCGGTATGGACATCAACAGCATTTCAGATAATCTTGTGCTTGGCGTCAACCAGGTGCTGGTGAAAACTCTTTGTCCAAAATGCAAGGAAGAATACCTCTATAATGAGAATCCCGATTGGTTTAGCATGCTCCGTTTCTTTAATAAGACCGATGTAACATCCAGGCTTTTTAACAAGCCTCTTTTTAGAAGCAAGGGCTGTACTCATTGCACGATCATCAAAGGGAATAAGGTGCTCTCAAAGGGATATGCCGACAGAACGGTCGTCGCAGAAGTGTTTGAGTTTAAAAGCGAGGATTTCGCGGAAGGGCTTATTTCGAGTTACGACTTCGAGAGGCGTTATTCGGAGCGCGGTAATGTTCTTACTGATGGAGTCAACAAGACAATAGCTGGGGAAATTGATCTCGACAGCTTAAGGAAACTGCTCTGATGGGCAAGATTTCAGATGTAGAACTCCTGAAGAGCATCTATTTCATGCATAGCGCAGGTGTGCCTATTCATGAGGCCATGAGGGAGTTCGGCAGCAGGATTAATGATGTCAGAAAAGCTGACAGCCTTATCATGGCTGCAGATCTCATGGAAAAACAGGGCGCTAATTTTGCCGGCGCCATAGAACAGGTCGGGCTCTTTCCAAACTTTGTGAAGGTACTCAAGATCGGACAGGACACAGGCAATCTTACTGTGGTGATGCGGGAGATAGCAGATGCTCAGGAAAAAATCGAGGCTGTCGGCAGAAAGCTCAAGGGTTCCCTTTATTACCCTATCATCCTTATGTTCATCTCGATAGGACTTGGACTCGGCCTGACGTTTGTTATAGAAAACCTTATGAAAGGGTTCGGCAAGGGGCTTGAGGCTACCTTCGCTTTTAAGTTTGCAGATTTCCTTGTCAGGTTCAGATATTTTGTGTTTGGGGGTTATGCGCTCGGACTTGTTTTACTTATCGTGTTCTCCATCAAAAATGCGTACAAGATGCCTGTACTAAAAGGGTTCTATAACACGTTTGCGCTTGGACGGGCGTTCAAGCTGTTCGCCCTGGCGCTCAGAAGCGGACTACCTCTTGCGGACAGCTTTATTTTTGCCTCGCAGACTATGAAGGGAGCATGGAGCGGGATATTTCTTCAGATGAGCGAAGAGTCGAAGACCCGGAACATTAACGATATCATTGACGACTTTGAAGACTACATGAATCCGGATGCCTTTCTCGTTCTGAGATCGGCCACAAAGGCTGGGAATATCCATATCGGGTTCGAATCCATAGGCGATAGGGAGATCGATAAAGCTTTTGTAAAGATCACCACATTTTCTCCGCTTGTAAATGCTATTGCTTTTATATATGTCGCGTTGCAGATTGTGGTGGTAATGTCGCCAATATATATGCTGATCTTTACCTTTATGGATAAGGTCGGTGGAACCAAGTGAGGAGGAAAAAACAGAATGAGCATTGAACTGAACATTAAGGAGCTGAAATGGTTCGGCGATATTGTTCAGAAGGCTAAAGAGAAATTTGCGACCGACATAGACATTCTTGAAGGCAAGCCGGTCCGCCTTGGCCTTTTGAAAAGCTATACGCCGATTGAGCCTATAATAGTGCCTTCAAGGGAACAGTTGGATGAGCTTGTGAGTATGACCTTGCCTGCCATGCCTATTGTTTCCGGTATGCAGAAAGAAACTGTAGGGCGCAGAATGGTGAATTTTCAAAGTGAAACATCCATGTACAGTCGGCTCAGAAGCGGGGGAGTCGAATACTGTTTTAGCATCCAGGACTTCGGGCGCTTCCGCGTCAGCTGCACAAAATCGGAAGAAGGACTCGGCCTTTCGATAAGAAAGCTTCCGTATTACATTCCGGCATTCGATGACATGAATGCCTTCGGCTATCTTAAGGGCATTAAGGAATTTCTGAATTTTCATACCAGAGTGCCTGGAGGGCTTATCCTGCATGCCGGCATCACAGGGTCGGGGAAAACAACGCTTATCTCCAGTGAAGTCGATTTCATTGCAACGAAAATTGACGGCAAGATCCTCACTTATGAGAACCCGATTGAGTATAAATATACGTTCAGAAAGGCGTCTATCAGGCAATACGAGGTTGGGCGTCATGTCGACAGTTATGTCTCGGCGCTCAGGATGGCATTGAGAAACGATCCCTCAGTGATAGTTTTGGGGGAAGTTAGAACAAAAGATGAAGTACAGGCCATGATTGATACAGCCGTACGCGGACATCTCCTTTTTTCGACACTGCATACTTCAAATGTAATGAATACCCTGAGGTTCCTTGACGGGATGGGAGAGGGAGGAGTGGTAGGGGAAAGCTCAAGCTGGAGACAGATGCTGGCCTATTCCATCCAGGCAATCGTATCGCAAAAGCTCATTTACAGGGAAGGCTATGGTTTTGTTATAGTGCCGGAGGTCCTGATCCCTGATAATGTGGTCAGGCAGAAGATAGCCGAAGGACAGTATCTGGAAATCCAGAACATGCTTGCACAGAATACTCTGAGGGGAAACGGTACGATTACCTTTGCAGAGGTTACACAGGATCTGTTCTCCAAAAAAATCTGCACCCTGAGGGAGACAGCCGAACTTAATAGATAAAAACGACAGGCCGGATAAGGAGAAAATGATAAGTTCAATTAAATCCGACCCAAAATATGGCTATGTTGTTTTCAGGGTTGAGATCGCCAAGATTAAAAAACTGCTCCGGACAATCAAGCGTCTGACAAATGCCGACACCTTGGAAATTGCCATGCAAGTGATTTGGCATTGTTCAGTGGTCAATGAGGACAAGCAATTATATGACGATTTAAAATTCCTTGTTAATATTCTGAGGATCTCCAAGGATGGAAATATAAAAAACGGGATGAAGGACGGGGCAACCCTTGATTTCGATGAGCTTTACAGAAAAATCCCGATTCCGGGCAAAAAGAAACAAAATCAAAGCGATTAAGTATTGACAAATATTACAGTTCTGTTTATTATTTTATTGTATTTAACAAGTTTGTTTTATTTTTGATTAAAACTAAACTGGAAGGATGGGCAAAGTTAATGATTATGAAAATTTTCAGAAGGCAAAGGCTATTTTTAAAATATATGGAAAACAGAAAATTAAACAATATCGTCGAGTGTATTAAGGAGGTGATATTTAGTAAAGGACGATTAGTAGTGTTTGTTGTTCTGCCGTTTATCATGATTCCCCTGGTGTTTGCCGGGCCAGTCGGCGCACAGGAAGTTTGTGACACATGCGGTTCATCTGCGAAGGTGGCAAAAGGGAGTGTCAGGAAAGAAGCAGCGTCAATTGAGGATCTCAAAGAGAGGTTGGGGCAGCTGAGTTTTGATGTTTCAAGGGATATTACAGAGGATGAATTTGTCGAAAGGTTTTCGGAAAGGTTGGTCATAGAAGCTACTTTACACTTCTTTTCTAACGACAAAAACCATGACGGGAAGCTCACCTCGGCTGAAATCGGCCTCAAGAAAGGCCAGATACACAAAATGTTCGGCGAAAAAGCAAAGGATGAGATTACCATTGGAGACGCGAAGGCATTCTTTAATAAAATGTCCAGAGTCATGGCAAAACTTTACTTCAGGAATCTTGATAAAAACGGAAACGGTATGCTTTCAGCATCCGAAATTTACAATCAAAACCAAACCCAAAGCAAAAAGGAGTAGCGAGTTATGAAAATTTTCGAGATTTTATCCCAGAAAGAAAGAGGGCTCCGTTATGCAAGAAACGAGAAAGGTTTGACACTGATCGAAATGATCGTTGTCATAGCTCTTGTCGGTGTGTTTCTCGCAACAGTGGGCATTATGATCTCTAAAGGCAGGAAAGCGTCATCTGAAGGCGATTACAGTCAGAAGATCGGCATTGTTATTGACGGTCTTGCTGAAAAGAAGATGTACAGTAAGGTTCTCCCTGCAGACAGCGCAAACAACAACGGCTGGGGAGCCCAGGCTGACGGCGTGCTTTTCGACTATATACCGACCGAGCTTCATGCCGACTGGAAATATGATTGCGCCGCTGGAGTTGTGACTGTAACAACCCCTGCATATGACAGTAACGATAACGCAAAGGCTGCCTTAACAAAACTGAAAGACACCAATATCTGCGCAGCTGCTTCAGTAGTCAACGCAGTGGACAATAAAAAGGTCGATTGCGTAGTAGTTCAGTTTAACGGCTCGGCAGGTTGCCCATAAAGATTGATGCCTATATTTTTGTCGGTTTTTACGGGAGTGATAGCTCTCCTGATAGCGCTTATTGCTGGGATGTTTACAGTCCCTGCTGAAAGCGTATATCAGAAACGCGCACTTGATGCTGCCCGCTCTGAATACCACAGGACGGGCAGCATCCCTGCTACTGTAAAAGTTCTTGGCAGCACTATAAGCACAACGGGCA
>JAKAKQ010000121.1 GCA_021813425.1 Nitrospirota bacterium | reverse complement strand
GAAGGCGGCAGTCAACAGATGACTGTTAAAGAAAAAGGCGACGGACTTTATACTGCGGCAGGAGTCGACCTCAAAAGGGACGGCCGATGGGAACTCAGGATAAAGGTAAAGAAGAAAAATATTGAGGATAGCGCTGTTTTTGTTTTTCCTGATGTTACAAAGGTAAGTATGCCTGTCGGTAAATATGATGCAGGTCAATAAGGAATCTTGATGCCGCATTTCGGATTGATGAGCACTGAGGACAGTTTTAAATCAGAAAAGGGGGCGCTTCTTAGGTCCAGGCTGCATATACGTGGTGGTAAACGGAGGCTCCGTCAGGGCAAAATATCTGCAGGTATTGTAACTTTATATGACGCCCTTCTTTTTGCGATGTATTGGTATATTGCATCGCCTGAGCGCAGGAAATCCCTTCAGATCAGGGAAGATGATAACATGAAAGACGACAGCGCCATTTTCAAGGTTTTAACACGCTCGGGCGTGCTTGACGGATCCTTTGACTATGAGGCGTTTGATTCGCTGGTGGAAAAGGCAGTAAATGAAGAGATGCCTGTATATGATTACAGCGAGACACTGAAAGGAATTGAGTCTGTCATGACCCGGCTTGGAGTTATGCCATTTGAAGAAAGCGAACTCCCGCCAGAAGACCCATCGACATTTTAAGGTTGACGTTCTTCCGGAATTCGTGCGAAAGTGGATATCATAAGTCCCCTCCCAAGAGGGGATCTCATAGGAAAGTCGGAAGAGAAAGGTTGAAAGAAATTATATAGCGCTTACTGTGCTGGCCTGTGGTCCTTTTTCTCCTTCTTCTTCCACATAACGCACCTCTGTTCCAACCTTCAGGCGCATGAAACCTTTTTTGAGAACACTATTCTTGTGGAAATATATCTCGCGACTGTCCGGCGTTGTAAGAAAACCATATCCCTTATCGGGAAACAAAGCGCTTACACGCGCGACTGTCGCTTCTTCATGGTGTTTAACATCTCCTCGCTTTTTTCTGGCAAAGTCTTCGATCTTGCGGCGCGCCGCGTCAAAGGCATCTCTTATCGCAACATCGAGGTCTACATTCGGCTCCCGTTTTATTACAAGTTCGGAGCCCGGAACAGTCATGTCTATGCGCACATTATATGAGATCCCTTCATGCATATGCTGATGCGGGACCTCAACAACAACCTTGCAGTGCATGATTCTGTCATAAAATTTATCCAGTTTCTCAGCTCTTTCCTTGATATCTTCCTTGATAAACTCACTGAGTTCAAGATTGCGTGCAGTGATCTGCAGTTGAAGTTTCATGGCATTCCCTCCTTAGATGCAAATACTTGTTTAACTGATTAAAGTGTATCACTGTCTAAAGTCGGATTCTACAAAAATAATTTGCGAAATATTACTTTATAATTCCCTCGACGGACATATATCGTACAGCACGCATTCCTTATGGTTCGGTTTTTTTGCCTGGCATATTTTCCTGCCGTGAAAGATCAATAAGTGAGAGATGTTCCCCCAATCTTCTTTAGGAGTTATAGCCATTAAATCGATTTCGATCTTCACAGGATCTTCGTTTTTTGTAAGTCCGAGTCTGTAAGACAGTCTTTTGACATGGGTATCAACTGCTATGCCTTCATTAATGCCGTAAACATTCGAAAGTATTATGTTGGCGGTCTTCCGAGCAACCCCTGACAGTGTTATGAGTTCCTCCATAGTCTTTGGCACCTTTGAATTGAATTTCTCAATGATCATTTTTGCTGATGCCTGAATATTCTTTGCCTTATTGTTATAAAAATTTATGGAGCTTATATCTTTTTTTAGAGTGTCAAGAGGAACATCAGCATAATCTTTAATGGTTTTATATTTTTTAAAAAGTGATTCAGTGACCTTGTTGACATGAACATCCGTGCTCTGCGCAGAGAGTATAGTCGCAACAAGGAGCTCAAATGACATTTTGTATTTCAGCGCCGTTTTGGGATCAGGGTATTCTTTTTTCAAACGCTTTATGATCTCTTTTATTTTCTCCCTGTCATTCATATCAACTCCTGATATTAATTAATGTTCAAGCAGCCTCTTTTTTATATCGATGGCTGCAACCGCTCCCTCCCCGGCTGCGATGACAACCTGATCATTGCCTGTATTGAGAGGGCCGACAATATAAAGTCCGCTGAGAGATGATTCATAACTGCTGTTAACGATGTACTTGAAGTCATCCCTGTCCCTTTTCAGATTAAGCCCGGAGAGGAAACTATCATTCAGTTTGTATCCAAAATGTGACATAATTACCTCGCATTCGATCTTCTGTCCATCCTCCAGTTCAAGCCCTTCCATCTTTTCATCACCGATAATCCTGACAGGCCTGCCTATTATCAGCCGTATATTTTCATCTGCCAACTCTTCCTTGTATTCATAAGGCGCTTTGTCAGTATAAAGCACAAGCGTTATGTCCTTTGTGAACATATCTTTCATGGCAATTGCGAGGTGGACTGTTTTTATGTGGTTGCCGATAATAACCAGTTTTTTATTGGTGGTTCTGTATCCGTCACAATCTATGCATGTGAAAAAGCTTATCCCCAGAAATCTGTGAAGGTTTTCTATTGAGGGGAGGTTATCATAGACACCTGAGGAAACTATCACAAACTTCGAGAGATATCTCTTATCCCCGGCATACACTTCAAAATAGTTATTTTTCATAACATTTGTAATAAGCCCCTTTTCGATCTGCACATTGAAGCTTCGTGCCTGTTGCAGTCCAAGCTCTATAATCTCTTTTCCAGAAATCGCCTTTTGTGTCAGGAAGTTTTCTATGTGCCTGGCATGCTGGGTCCTTCCTCCACCCCTGTCGATAAGGAGCACTTTTCTGTTATACCTTCCAAGGTAGATGGATGCCTG
Source organism: Nitrospirota bacterium (assembly GCA_021813425.1). Lineage (GTDB taxonomy): Bacteria > Nitrospirota > Thermodesulfovibrionia > Thermodesulfovibrionales > UBA6898 > JAKAKQ01. The sequence goes on along the minus strand of JAKAKQ010000121.1, from coordinate 3,768 downwards.
CAGGCCGCCTGGCCCGGCGCCTATTATGATGCAGTCGTATACCTTTTCTTCTCCCATATGAAAATTATATCAGAGAATTAATAGAAGTATATTTTTAAAATAATAACTGTTTATATAAAAAACCAAGAAGGCTGACCAACCACCCCTTACCCCTCCTTTTCTCCTCGGCAAATCCGCTGGGGCGGAAACCAAGGAGGGGAGTTATTTAAAATAGTGGATTCCTGAGCTCCCCTCCTTAGTTAAGGAGGGGTAGGGGTGGTAATTTATAATAGATATGCATATGTCAAGCCGGGAATAAGGCATTTATGCACAGAATCAGTAAGGACAGAATTGCAAAAAAACAGGTATAATTTTATGCAAAATCATGAGATAATTTTTATATATAGAAAGAATGTCATAAGGGGGTAATAAAATATGGCTAAGTTGATTATCGATTCAGACCATTCTGTTGCAGGGTTTGTTTCACGGCACATGTCAATAGCAAATGTGCGGGGACAGTTTAATAAAATTAAAGGGACCATTAACTTCGAGCCTGATGATTTAGCAAATTCATCTGTCGAGGTTATTATTGATGTTAAAAGCATCACAACAGGTATAAAAAATCGCGATGAACATCTCCTGAGCCCTGATTTTCTCGATGCAGACAAATATCCAGAGATAATTTTCAGGAGTACAAAGGTTGAAGGCGCAGGAGCCAGAAGTGTTAAGGTTTCAGGAGATCTGACAATTCACGGAATCACCCGTCCTGTGACCATGGATGTTGGGTATTCCGGTCCTGTAAAAAGCCCCTTTGGCGGCGAGACAACGTTCGGGTTTGCCTCCGCAATCACAATTAACCGTTTTGACTTCGGTGTAAAATGGGATGTGCCAATGGAAGACGGCAGCCTGATAGTAGGGAAGGATATCCAGATTACATTGGATATAGAGGCAGATCAAAGCAATGAGTGATACCTGACCGGTTGTTTCTTGAGATTAACTGTGCACGGCTGCCCGGTCTTTTATTTTATTTATAAAATCTACATTCCCCATAACGATTAATACATTATCTGTTGTCAGGGCTGATTTCCTTGAAGGGTTGAATACATATGTATCATTTGTTTTGTCTTTTAAAGCAACAACAGTGACCCCTTCAATATCAAGGGTCCCTGTTTCGTCGAGCGTCCTGCCTGCGAATGAAGATCCCGGGTTTATCTCGATATCTTCAATCCTTATCGTTCTGTCTTTTGACCTGAGCATAATATCAAGGAATGTAACGACAGTGGGTCTTATCATCTCCGAGACCATCCTCAAGCCGCCGATAGAATTAGGCATAACAACTCCGTCAGCGCCTACCATCCTTATTTTCTGGTCTGATTCTTCTTCAACCGCCTTTGATATTACCCTTATATCAGGATTCAGCCTTTTTGCAGTGATCACAACGAAAAGGTTTTCCGCATCCGAATGAAGTGAGGTGATAAATCCACGCGCTCTTTTTATGCCTGCCATCTCGAGTACAGCATCGTGCGTCGCATCACCTTCGATACACAGTATGTTTTGCTCTATGAAATGTTTTATCTTCTCAGCATCTTTTTCAATAACAACAAAATCCTTTTTTGTCTTTGCCAGTTCCTCGATAACGTATCTCCCTGTATGGTCTGCTCCGCAGACTATATAGTGTCCCTTAAGCTGACTGATTTTTTTGTTCATCTTCCTCCTCCTCAGAATATCGGTAAGCTCGCCCTCTATGATAAAAGCAGTAATTACTGATATACCATAAATTAGAACACCGGAACCATAAAGTATAAGCAATATTGTGAATATCCTTCCAGCATTCGAAAGGGGGTGTACTTCCATGAAACCAACTGATGCCAGTGTAATTACAGTCATGTACAAAGAATCGAGGGTAGTCCAGCCCTCAATAATTTTATAGCCGAATACTCCTGCAGAGAAAATTATCGAAAGCGCTATAAATATACCGATCAGTCTTTTGTATAACATTCTAATCCTGTAAAATCAGTGTCGAAACAGCGATTTGCTTCCTCAATATTGTTATCTCCGGAGATTTTTTTGTCAACAGGGCAATTTAATTGTGTCTAAGTATCACTCTAAAGAAGTGCTGGACGAACTGTAGTAGCAAGTGCTTTTAAAAACTGATATGATTTAGACGATAGAATGGTCCAGGCTAAAAAAATACAATGAAAAGGGGAAAAAGATGAGAACCATAAAAATCTTATTGATATTTCTTATTCTTGCAGGCATGGGATTTGCCGAGGAAGCGGCAAAAAAAATATATACAGCCACTGTTGATACAGACGGTATTCAAAGGGTGAAGGTTTCAGGCGGTGAATATTTCTTTGACCCTAATTATATTATTTTGAAGGTTAATGTGCCGGTGGAGTTAGTAATAAGAAAAGAACCTACAATAGTGCCGCACAACATAATAATCAATGCCCCTGAGGCTGGTATTGATATAAGAGAAAACTTTGGAAAAAACCCGAAGTTAATCAAATTCACACCTAAGAAAACCGGTAAATATCCTTTTTACTGCGACAAGAGGTTTCTGTTTTTCAAGACCCATAAAGAAAAGGGGATGGAAGGCATGATCGAAGTGATTGAATAGGATGTTTTTCATACTTATTGTCCTGCTTGTTATGACATCTTCCGATCATGAGCCGATTTCTGCTGCTATAGAAAATTATAAGAATCTTCAATCTTACAGCGTAACCTTGAGGTCAAGAAATAACGATTCCTCCGAGGAAATCAAGTATTATTATAAGAAACCAGGATTTATAAGGATGGAATTTATCAGGCCGCACAAAGGGGCTGTACTTGTTTATAATCCACTGAGAAAAGAGGTGAGGTTAAGACCTTTTGGTTTTTTTAAATCCTTTGTTTTAACATTAAGCCCGGACAATAAACTGATTAAAAGCTCACGAGGGCACACAGTCGATGAATCCGACATAGGTGCATTGTTAAAAATGGTCAAAAAACTGCAGTCTAATGGAAAAACTGACATCATAGGGGATGAATCTGTTAATGGCAAAACAACATCTGTAACGAGTGTAGAGGGCGAAGGAGATTTTGCTGTCGAAGGCATTCACCGCTATGTTCTATGGTTCGATAAAAAGACTTTTCTTCCGTTAAAAGTATCTGCATACGACCTCAAAGGCGGCTTAATCGAAGAGGTTCTGATGGACGACCTCGAGATTAATTCGGAAATAAAGGATAGCTTTTTTGAGTTCTGAGGGATAGATTAATAGAAGGCAAAAGTTTTAATATATTAAATAAATAATACATGACTTTGTAACAGCGGAGTACCGGTGGTCAAAAATAATGTAAAATTTACCAGAATGTCAGTTAAAATGAGAAAATAAATTACTGTGGAAAACAGATCTAGCATCTCCGATAAATATATAACAATCATATTCGGCGTATTGTTTTTTGCAGGCCTCTACATTACCAGTCTTTACAGTTACATGCTCTTCCATAGTATTGCAGAACTTTTAAGCATTGCAGCGGCGTGGGGAGTTTTCATGCTCGCATGGAACTCCCGCAGGTATTTTGAGAATAATTATCTCCTGATCATAAGCGTCTCATTTTTATTTGTCGGAGCCATTGATCTTCTTCATACCCTCGCATATAAAGGTATGAACATGTTTCTGGGATATGATGCGAACCTGCCCACGCAGTTATGGATTGTAGCAAGATACCTTCAGAGCCTTTCATTGCTCATCGCGCCTTTGTTCATGAGAAAAAAGATCAGGATGGATGTCCTGGTTTAAGGCTATT
>JAKAKQ010000116.1 GCA_021813425.1 Nitrospirota bacterium | reverse complement strand
ATGTGTTCGCTACACACTATAATTTCCCTCTTCCAAAATCAATTCAGATGTGATAGGATAAAAACACTTTTCCCTTTTTAACTAAAAACCCTGAAAGGATGCGCCTTGCATGACCAGACTTACCTACAAAAAGGCAGGGGTTGATATTGCTGAGGGAGACAGATTCGTAAACCTCATCTCCCCTCTGGTAAAAAAAACTTTCAGGCCTGAGGTTTTAACAGACATAGGTTCATTCAATGCCCTCTTTAAGCTCGATATAAAGAAATACAAAAAACCTGTGCTTGTCAGCGGGACAGACGGTGTTGGCACAAAGTTAAAGATAGCATTCATGATGGACAGACATGACACAGTCGGGATTGACCTCGTTGCAATGTGCGTGAATGACATCCTGACGAGCGGCTCAGAACCTTTATTTTTCCTTGATTATTTTGCAACAGGCAGGCTGAAACCTGAAAAGGCAGCAGAGGTTATAAAAGGTATTGCCGGGGGCTGCAAGCAGGCAGGCTGTTCTTTAATAGGCGGAGAGACAGCAGAGATGCCAGGATTCTACCCGGAAGGCGAATATGACCTTTCCGGCTTTGCTGTAGGGGTCGTTGAAAAAGATAAGATAATAAACGGTTCTTCTATCAAAAAGGGTGATGCCATCATAGGGCTTGCATCCAGCGGGCTTCACAGCAATGGATATTCGCTTGCGAGAAAACTGTTCTTTGATATTAAAAAAATGACCGTATCCGATTATATTGAAGAACTCGGGACGTCTCTGGGGGAGGAACTCCTTAAGCCAACGAAGATTTATGTGAAGGCATTCAATGCGCTAAGAGATAAAATCAGGATAAAGGGCATGGCCCATATTACAGGCGGCGGGATCACCGGAAACCTGCCGAGGATATTCCCTGAAGGGATATCATCTGTGATAAAAGAGGGCTCATGGCCTGTTCCCCCGGTATTTCATGTGATAAAGAAGATGGGCAATGTGTCAGATGATGATATGAAGAAGACTTTTAATATGGGAATAGGTTATATTATTGTCACCCCGGAGGCTGAATCAAGAAATGCAATCTCTATTTTAAAAAAGGCAGGATTTGATTCATTTCCGATTGGGAATATCGAGAAAGGAGGTCAGGGGATAAGATATGCATAAAATAAAATTTTTATTTAAAAAGTCATTCACTCCGATAACGATAATGTTAATACCACACAGCAACAGAAAGCCAATCAATCTTAAGGTCCCGTCTGTTGGGATATTTATATCAATACTTTTGTGGCTCATAGGGACTGCATATGTATTTTCAATAGCTGTTGATACGTTTGAGTATAACAGGATGAAAGAAACACTGGGATATTATTCAAGCCAATTTATAGAGATGAAGGCGACTATGTCAGCGCTTAAAAAAGCAGAGACCGAATTCAGAAGGCTCTTTTCGCTAAACTCCAAGGAAAAGATTCTTGAGAGTGTAGATACATCAGACAGCGGTGCAATTGATATGGCGGCTCTGAAGCAGCAGATAAAGAAAACTATGGAGACCGTTGGAGACATAAAGGATTATTTGAGCCAGCAGCGCGACCTCTATATGGCAACTCCGAAGGGCTGGCCTGTTACAGGAAATGTAACCTCTTCTTATGGGAGAAGAGAACACCCAAGGACAGGCGAGGAAGATTTTCATGCAGGGATAGACATAAGTGCTAACCCGGGCAATCCTGTGACAGCCACTGCAGACGGCATCGTGAGCTTTGCTGGCTGGAATGGTGGAAGCGGCAATCTTGTGGTTGTTGAACATGGCTTTGGATATTCGACATTCTATGCCCATAACAAGATGATAGCAGTTAAGGTCGGACAGCGCGTGAAAAGAGGGGATGTCATATCTTATGTCGGGTCAACAGGAAATTCAACAGGCCCCCATCTCCATTATGAGGTATGGGAAAATGGGAGCCCTGTTAATCCAAAATCTTTTATAGAGGGGAGGGGGTAGGATATGTTTTCAAAGAATACTGAGAAGCTCGAATCATTTGTTGGGGTAAACAGTCATTTCAAAGGCGATATAAAGACAAAAGGGACTCTGAGGATTGACGGTACAGTCGAAGGTAATATTGAGACTGACTGGCTTATACTCGGAGAAACAGCGCATCTTAAAGGTGATGCTACAGCAAGAGGTATTATTATCGGCGGCAGGGTTGACGGCAACATCAAGGCCAAGGAAATTATAGAGATGAAGTCAAAAGGACAGGTCATTGGTGAGATAACAACAAGCAAACTTTCTATTGCAGAAGGTGCATTATTTGAAGGCCGCTCTTCAATGCACAGAGAAGAATCAAATGTAATTGAACTGCAGATGGAAGAGAGGAAAAAAGTAACAGGGTAAGTGTTTTCTTACCCTTAACCTTAATCTGTCTATCCTGAGCTTGATTGACTTTACGGATATGGTGGCGGAGGATAATGCGGCCCATACCACCACGGGTCATACCACCAGTAAGGATATCTGTACCAGTAAGGCGGATAAGGATAAGGTGGCGGAGGATAGAAATAACCCCTCACCTCTCTCCAGAGATAGATTTCTTTTATCTCAAACAATGGATATTTATACTCAATCTCCCCTATAGACTTTTTCCTGCTGCCAATTAGCTCCCCTGCAATTGTTATCTCCCGTCCCTTTTTATAGATTAACGGGTCAAGGTATCCTCTGTAGATTGCCATAAACCGTCCGGCTGATCTATCCGGGTCTATGATATTTCCAAATGCATCAACCTCGGAGTGAACTGCCTCGATTATCGACCCTTCCTCTGTATTTTTTGTCGATACAATTATCCCGCCGAGGATAAATATTGAGCCCTTGTACTTGTCGACATTTTCTTTTATGCTGCTGAACGGCACATCTGTCCGGGCCTTTTCTCTCATCGGGCTTGAGATTACATAAGTGCATGAAGAAATAAGAAAGAGGATGGCAATTGCAAACAGGATCTTCTTCATATACACCTCCTGATTATCTTTTATCATTTTTTGGATAGATATGCAAGGGGAAATTTTGCGTTGGTTACGGGGTCAGGTCTTGTTTCTTGCATTCCGTTCCCCGATTAATCACATGATATATAAAATTATCCTGTGGTCCTCTTTCTATCCTTGGCATTGACCAATTATTCTCCTATTAAATCAGCCTGTCCCCTTTTCTACCCTCCAGATGATGCGAGCTTCATTTTTTATCCGGAATAAGCTCCATGGTCATTTTGGCCACATAAAACGCTTCAGCCGCAAAATCTTTATAGTGTTGTTCTGAGGTATGAAGTTGCAGTAAATACAGAATATCTTTTTTCCCCACAAAATAGGTTCTTGTCTCATCCTTAACTTTAAATCCTGTAAAACGCGCCCAGTATACCTTATCCTGAGGAATTTCGTATGTAATCAGGATGTCTTTTAATGTCGTATTTGAAAGCTTATATTCCTGAGATTTCAGGATCTTGAATTTATTACCTTTTAATAAATATTCCATAACTTTTTCGACTGCTTTCGCATCCGACCAATCCGAGGGTACCCGGGCTGCCGAGATGTACAAGCCGGCAAGGATATCGCTATTTTGATCATTAGGGGTTTTATACCGGTGAAAAGCCCCGATCTCTACCGGGACGCCGTTATCCGGAATTGCGGTCGGCTCTTTTACCTTAAGCATCATCCAATCCTTTGGAAAGACCATTTCGAATCTGAAAGCCGGATTCTTTCTGTCATAATAGCCGTATTTATGATATCTCTTAGATACATCCTCCTGTTTAAGATCCGGAAAATCGAAGGGAATCACTTTACTTTTCCCCGATCCCGCTGCATAGACTATGGAACAAACAAATAAAAAACCGATGAATGCCAGGTATTTTTGCATATTTTTGCCCTCCTTTATTTATCTGCCCAATATAACCCGTTTCCGACATTATTTCAATTCCGCCCCAAAAAATTCACTCAATAATAATGGCGCCATGGGACCAGACTTTCTACCTAACCAGCTGGTTCAGCTGAAACATTGGAAGTAAAACTGCAAATACAATAAAACCAACAATGAGGCCCATTAACAGAATCATCGTAGGTTCAAGCAAAGATAAAGCCTTCTGCACCCTCCTCGAAAACTCCTCTTCATAAGAATCCGCTGCCTTGTTTAAGACTTCTACCAGCCTTCCGCCTTTTTCCCCTGTTGAAATCAACTGCAGCAGGACAGGAGGGAATCCTTCAAGTGAAGCAGAAAGCCTTGCCCCCTCTGTAACCTTTTTCCCGGCTTCTGTAATCTTCACAGCAATTGCCTCATTCCCGATAGATCTTGAAGAAAGCTCAAGCGCCCTGAGCATAGGAAGTCCGCTGTCGAGAAGGAACCCGAGAGTCCTTGTGAATCTGGCAAAGTATAAATTCTGGATTATACCACCCGGCGCCTTCATTATAATCCTGTCTATCAGCACTGCATTCTTCTCCTTCAGTCTCTTGAATCCGATGACTCCTCCTACAATTGCTGCTGCAATTATCCACCAGTAGTTTTTGAAAAGGTTACTTACATTTATCAGGATGACAGTAATGAATGGAAGGGCGCTCCTTGTGTCTTCAAATATCCTTACTATCTTTGGAACAACTAAGGTAAATAAAAAAGTCAGGACAACAAACCCGATGCAGACCATAAATGCCGGGTATATCATAGCTGCCCTTACCCTGTGCTTAATAGCATCCTGTTTTTCAAGAAAATCTGCAAGCCTTGAAAGAACATTTCCAAGATTACCGCTTGCCTCACCCGCTGCGATCATATTTATGTAGAACTCAGGGAAAATCCTTTCATGCTCTGCCATTGCCTTTGAGAGGCTTGACCCACCAGATATTCTTTCACGGATTCCCATTAAAATCCCTTTCCAGAATCCTTTGTTCTCTTCGGTTAGAGATTTTAAGGCTTCTATCAATGGCACGCCAGAAGAAAGAAGTATCGAGAGTTGTCTTGTTACTGCGGGCAGAAGTGCAATATCATGTTTTCTGGAAAAAAAACTTTTCCCTCCATGTATATATTCACTGACTTCTTGTGGAAAAAGACCTGAATCCTTAACCTTTGACACAGCATCTCTTAAACCATCTGCCTCAATAGTACCGGCAGCCTCGGTTCCATCTGCCTTATACCCTTTATATCGAAATATCGGCATAATCCTTTTGCGTAACCCTCAACACCTCTTCAAGTGTTGTAATCCCTTTTGAAGCCTTCTCAATGCCGTCTACTCTCAGGGTCTTCATGCCTCTGGAGATTGCACGGTTCTTTATGCTCTGTGAGTCAATTTTCTCTGTGATCATATGTCTTATCTCATCGTTAATGGTCAGTAGTTCGAATATACCCGTTCTTCCAATGTAGCCTTTCCCCCCGCACCTGTCACATCCCTTGCCTCTGTATAAATAAAGTGATGAGTGACCCTCTTCGGCGGGCAAGCGAGTGACGAGTGACGAGTTAAAATATGACAATTCAGCCTCTGAAGGCTTATAGGACTCTTTGCAGTGAGGGCATATAACCCGAACAAGCCTCTGGGCGATAATACCTGTTAATGACGACGCAATAAGAAAAGGCTCAACACCCATATCAATAAGCCTTGTAATTGCAGAGGGCGCATCATTTGTGTGGAGGGTGCTCAAGACAAGATGTCCTGTGAGGGATGCCTGAATCGCAATCTCTGCTGTCTCAAAGTCCCTTATCTCACCCACCATTATCACATCAGGGTCCTGTCTTAAGATTGACCTTAACCCTGATGCAAAGGTCAGCCCTATCTTTGGGTTAACCTGTATCTGCCCGACGCCCTTAAGCTGGTATTCAACAGGGTCTTCAACAGTTATGATATTTTTCTCTTCTGCGTGAATCCTGTTCAAAGCAGCATAGAGTGTGGTTGTCTTGCCGCTGCCTGTAGGACCTGTAACAAGCAGTATCCCGTTTGTCCTCTTCAAAAGGGCTTCCACCATCTTCTCATCATCTTTATTAAGACCGACCTCCCAAAGCCCTATAAGCCCTTGTTTCCTGTCGAGCAGTCTTAATACAGCCCTCTCTCCAAATGCTGTGGGAACTATAGAGACCCTGATATCTATGTCCCTGCCGCCGATAAGAAGTCTTATGCGGCCGTCCTGGGGAAGCCTTTTCTCTGCAATGTCTAAATTTGCCATTATCTTTATCCTGCTTATCAATGCATCCTGAATGATCTTTGGCGGGCTAAGAACCTTATGCAGAATCCCGTCAACTCTCATCCTGACATCGAGTTCTTTTTCGTAAGGTTCTATATGGATATCACTTGACCTCTCTTTGACTGCCTGCAGAAACAGGGCATTCAGAAGTCTTATTATGGGGGCATCTTCTGTAAGCTCAAGGATGTCTTTTGGTTTCTCAAATTCTGTTGCAACAGATGAGAGGTCCTCCCCTGTTATGTCACCCATCACCTCTTCTGCAGAGCCTACCTGCCCATAAAATCTGTTGATCGCATCAATAACAATACCGGCAGATGCACTCAAAGGCAGTGGTTTGAGGCCGAAATGTTTTGAGAGTTCCAGTAAGGCAAGAATTCCTCTGTCATCCACTACAGCGGCTATGAGTTTGCCGTCTTCTCTCTTCAGGGGCATTATAAGATTCCCCTTTGCAAAAGAAAGGGGGATATCTTTTATGAGAGAAAGCTCTACATCTTCGTCCTTTATAGTAGTGATAGTCTCCATATGCAGAATGAAATTTCCCTACCTGTCATTCAGGGTCCCGAAAGCATTCGGGACGAGGAATCTCGTTTTTAAGGATTGCTC
>JAKAKQ010000334.1 GCA_021813425.1 Nitrospirota bacterium | reverse complement strand
TTATTCGGCGCAACCGCATCAGGCAATTTCAGGTCTTTACATTTCCTGAGAAGGACAATCGGCCTGTTTTTAGATATAAGAAGGGATTCCTCCTCTTCAGAGACATAACAGTATTTCTTTACTGCTTCAATATGGGGGGCCATCAGAGCAAAGGGCTTGTTGTTCTTTCTCTTTCTTTCCCTTAACCTTACAACCGCATCCTTATTTGTTGCATCACAGGCTATATGGAACCCTCCCAGTCCTTTGACTGCAACTATGCCACCCTGTTTTAGAACATTTATTGCTGATTCAATCGGATTTTCCATTTCATCAACTTTGTCACCCCAGGCGACTCGCTGAGGCGAGAACTCTGAACCTCGCCTGCCGGCAGGCAGGCTTTGAACTTTGAACTCTAATTGCGGTCCGCATTCCGGGCATGCATTAGGCTGGGCATGGAACCGTCGGTCAGACGGGTCATGATATTCAGTGTCGCATTCCCTGCACATTTTAAAAGCGTTCATGGTTGTATTGATCCGGTCATAGGGAACGGATCTTGTGATCGAATATCTTGGACCGCAGTTGGTACAGTTTATAAACGGGTACAGGTAGCGTCTGTCTTTTCTGTCAAGCATTTCGTCAAGACAGTCCTGACAGACGGATATATCTGCAGAAATTAGGGTGAAGCTGCCGGTATCCGAGCTTTCTTTTATCGAAAAATCGGGATAGCCGCAGGATTTCCCGGGAGAGATATCGATACTCATTATCTTTGATAAAGGAGGCGCATCAGTCCTTATCCTCTCTACAAATGTGTCAAGGTTGCTGCCTTCAACTGTTATGACCACGCCGTCAGATGTGTTCGTTACAAAACCTTTTACAGCCATCTCATTTGCAAGATTATATATGAAAGGTCTGAAGCCGACCCCCTGGACAATCCCTTTAATTGATATATTCAGGCATTCCATAATGGTTAAAATCATGATTAATCATTAAAACACAGGAAAGGCGGAATGCTTCATAAACACAATAAATCGACAAGATAATTGAGATGGCATACATCATGTGGATGATATTTCGCTCAGGAGCACGCTTGGACTTCTCCTTTTTCGGGTATTGGAATCTTTTTTTACAAGGAGTCGTTATTGTGTTTATTCTTCATCCCGCCTTTCTTTATCCAATAAATTTTATCTGGACAGTTATGATTAATTATAACTTAGATATAGCGATAAAAACTGTCATTGCGAGCATTTCATCCACTGGAGCGGAGGGGTGCAGGGGTGGGTTATAATTATTTTGTGCTTTTTCCGTAGAGATAAGGCGACAATTCCCGTGCCTTCTGAAAATGGCTCTCTGCCGGTTCTTTCTGTCCATGCTTTAAGTAAAGCATTGCTGCCTGATAATGATATTTTGGGTTGTGCGGCTGGTAACTGACCGACTTCAGGGTATATTCGAAAACCTTTTTTGTGTCATTGCTCAGGTTAGAGACAAGGGCCTGGCTGTAGCTGTAGTGCCCCATGATTTTCCTGTATTCACCGTATATACCCCAGATGGCGATAAAGACCGCAATCAACAGCGCTGAAGCGTTTAATGCAGATTGTCTGTGAAAATGAGTTGTTTCTCCGCCCGCATATCCAGCCTGCCTGCCGGTAGGCAAGGCAGGCTGGCATGCCTTGCCGGAGCAGAGTATACCGAGTCCGGTAAAAAAGAAGTAGGAAGACGTTGCATCGTGCAGGTTATAGCTCAGCATGCTCTCAAGAAGTGTTGCCGCAATACCTGAGATTATCCCTGCAATAAGGGATCCTGTTTCATTACTTTGAGCGATAGGATACTTTTTTAAATGCCTGAGGATCATCAATATAAATATGACAAGTCCTGCCAACCCGGGTATCCCTGTCTCGGCAGTTATATGAAGCGGTTCATTGTAGGCATAAAGATTCAGAAAATCAAAGGAGCCCGTCTTGTAGCGGGGATAAACAATCGGATAATTCCCCAGTCCAACTCCTCTTAAAGGGTTGTTAGAGATCATTTGCGCAGTGTCCTTCCAGATTGTGAATCTGTATGAATCAGCCCTTTCTATCATGTTCAGCGCCTGACCTTTTACCTTTTCTCCCTTTGCAGTAATAACGGCGATCAAAAGGAGTATCATAACAGCGATCAGTACGCCGGAAAGCATAAATTTCCATTTTCCCGTATAACCCTGTTTGGATCTGTCTAAATAGAAGAAAAAAATGCCCAGTCCGAATAAGGTCGAGATTATCGAGGCCCTTGAGAATGTCAGGAGCAGGGCAGCGCCTGAAACAAGCACATATACAAAACCCAGAATCCTTGATTTTATCGTTTCGCTGTCTGCTGTAAAGGCCGCACCCCATAAGACCGCAAAGGTCAGGTACTGCGCAAGTATGTTATGGTGGCCGAAGAAAGAAAAAAGCCTTCTTTTCTGAAAGGGGTAGAGATAGAAGTGCAATATCTCAAAGTATTCGAGTATGGCATATATGGAAACAACAATACCGGCAGCCATGCTGATCTTAAAAAGCATCAGCAGGCGGTTGTGCGTCCAGTTTATAGAGGATGAGACGATGAATAATACAAACAGGAGCGCCCATCTTTTTAATTCATACAGGCCTTCATAATAGTTTGTACTGCCCGGGATAGAAACCGCCATGCAGGCAAGGAGAGCGACTGATGCCAGTAGCAGATCCTTTTTTTCTACGAGCATTCTGCTTACAGGGTAAAAATCGGCTGTCAGGGCAAACAATGCAATAACGGATAACAAGACCATTTTGGGGACCAAAAAGGGGTCCTCCGGAGTATATGGCAGGAAGAACAAAGGGATCAGGAATATCCCGGAAGATATAATTAAAAAACTCAGTTTTTCGGAGGTGTCGTTTCTCAAGGCATAATAAATAAGCCCTGTTCCTGAATTTCAGGAACAGGGCTTATTTGTATCTCAAAAATATATGCGCTGCTCAATAACTATTTAGCCCTTCCACCATAAAGAAACTTAAACAGGCTTGCCTGCATATACGGAGTGGGGACCTGCGGATAGATTATCCCTCCAACCTTTGCGTTGGTTAATACACCGGTTTTGTTTTCAGTGTCGGCCTGTCCGTTAAGGGTTATAGTATGAGTTACTACCTCCTTTACTATACCGACCCCCTTTGCAAGCCAGAATGTCACATCATCTGTCTGCTGATATGATCCGTTTGCAGCGGTCCTTGAGAATTTCCATCTCACTTTTATGCAATTAGCGAAGGTGCCAGCAGGAACGGTTACATCCTCGATAGCCTCGACTGTGCTGTCTACTGTGCCTGTGCCTGTAATCTGGAAGCCGGAACTGTCACTGAAGTGGCCTAATCCTGAACCTGTTATATGTATGCCTATCGAAAAAGAAGAAGGCAAGATGGTCACAGGAGGCTCGAATATGAACTGGCTCCAGGCAGTGCCCGGGAAAAGTCCTTCAACGTCATATTGCTTAAGCATCATAAGACCATTTACATTTGAAATGAGATTATAATCTCCGTTAACCGGATCACCCATCTTGTATCCTGTTATGTTGTTAACAGTTTCTGTTCCGGACACAGTATCTGTATAAACTTCGGTGAATGTCCCGGAACCCGGATTTCGAGGTGAATGGCATGTGAAGGTACAGTTATTGCTTGTAGTACGAGTATCCCCAACATTAAGCGGGAAATAATCTGCTGCACTGAAGGTAGGCACAGCCATGTCGATAATAATATTCTTGGGTGTGCCGTCGAGGTCCACATATGCCTCGCCCCTGTAAAGGACTGTTTCAGCTTGGGCAGACCTGAAAGCGGGCTTTTTTACTTTGGCCGACTGGATAGTCGAAGAACCTGTTGCATAAGACATCGAATTTACCGGGGTGATAACATCGCCGTTTAACTCAAATACTGTCCATAAGGTCCCGGCAGCATTCGGTACATTATATGTGGCGACAAGGGCATTGTCCCTGTATACCTTCACCTGAGCGCCTGAGGATGCAAGCGCTGAGCTTGAGGTTGAGCCGTCATTTGTGAAATCATGCACTGAATATCTGTAGACCCCGCTTGTCTGATTGTATATGGTTACCGTCTCTGGTCCAAAGCTCGTTGTATCATCGAGGTCAAGTGCAGCAAAAGGAGATGATGCCTGACTCCCAGGATCTGAATAAAAGACATGGAACCTCGACGAACTTCCTGCAATGGGGCCGGTAAGGTGGCTGTCAAGGTCTTCAGGGGTTGAGCCCCATGTTAGCACTATCCTCGTCTGTCCTGCTGCCATAAGCGGCGACACTACGGCGTTTTGATTAGGGGTTGTTGTGTCAACTACGACTGTCATGGAAAAGTAGGTTGTAACATATCCGCTTCCGCTTACCTCGGCAGTATAGGTGCCGGGCTGCAGACCTGTGAAACTGTAAGCCCCGTTGCTTGCAGTTGTGGTTGTTGCTACAACCGTGCCGCTTGTGACGTTTTCACCGCTTCTCAGGCTGACTGTGATACCGCTGACGCCTGAGCCGTTAAGAGCGTTTGTGATTGTGCCGCTTGTGCTCCCTGTCCCCTGCTGTATGGGTGGCGCTGCGCCTGCCAATGCCTCGACAACAACATGCCTGTTAGCGCCGTTGGGCACGTCAAACTGCTCAACTATAGGATCGCTTGTTACACCTACAGTACGCTGGATCGTCGGCATATCAGGGGCGGAAATAGTAAACCTTATGCTTCCTACCCCGGTTGGTATGGCTGCTGCTGATATACCGGACGCTGTCCTTATGCTCCCAACATTGATCGTTAATTGGGAAGTGGAGCCTTTTGACGAACTGCCACCTCCTCCGCCACAACTAAAACCTGCTGCCATCAAAGAAATGATAAATATTATTATGAGTGTTTTTTTCATATCTCCCACCTTTTATGGAAATCTTATTTGAATGCCAAGTGGAGTGCTCCCCTGAACAGGCTGCTGGCTTAAAGGAGGCGCTGCGTTTAGGGGGATCTTGGCAGGCGAAGCAGCCTCTGCCGCTATAACAGCAGTCGCAGTTGTCGAAAGAGCAGGTTTAGGCGCAGGCAGGGATTGGCCGGCTACAACCGTTACCGTCATCCCCCGGCTCAATACGATCTTCCCTGTAATTGTCGGGTCTATGCTCCTTATATCGACCTCGCCTTCAAGACATGTCACTGTCGTGAAATATTTCCCGTCCAGTATGCCTGTCTCAAAATCTATCACCGTTCCCCTTGCGGCTGCAACAAGTGTCCGGGTATGCACCTCAAAGCCTGTCCTGCCGACTACCGCCCTCATCTTGCCGTCAATGAGGTTGAATACCGCTTTTCCTTCCCTGTCCTTGCTGTATACGAATTCCCTGATGGATACCTTTGATCTCTCCCCCATCGTCAGGACGCTGTCGTCTATAAAGAGCATCTTCGTCCTTGTCTGATCTTTGGTCTCTACCACGTCTACTAACTGTATCGAGTCTTTCAGTTTCGCCTCCATGGCCTTCGCTTCACGCTGGATTACGGCGCTGCCCTTGAGCGCTACTACAGCCCCTACATTGTCTGCTCCGAAGGATAGCGAGGGGATTAAAAAGAAACTTGCTAAAATCAGGATAAATAGTTTTGTTTTCATGTTAGAACCTCGCTGTTATGTATGCACTTGTTATCGCCCTCTTATAGTCAAATGCATCTATGTTAGATTTGTTGCGGATATAAATTTCTCCAACAGCTATGCTTAACCTCTCTGAAAGCCTTTTGGATAAGGTAAGGGAATATGTATGGACTATGTCCTCTCTTGTCTTTCCATAATTGGGGTGTGTCTCATCGTAGTCCTTTGTGTAGTATTCCCCGTAGAGGTCCATGGATATGTTTCGGGGGAACTTGAGGTTTAAACCGGCAAAAAACTTGTTGCCGTTATAGTCCCAGAAGTCTTCCCTTGCATTGTCGTTATCATAAGCATACCCTATCTTTGCCTCTGCTGAACCGCCTATCGGGATATTCTGAGCAATGCTGATCTGGTTGTTCGAGCCTGTCCTGTCTGAGTTGTCCGTGAAAAGATCCGCATCTTTGAATTTTGTCCAGCTGTAGCTGTATTGCACAATTGTGGAAAGCCCGTTTCCTTCCTTTATTGTTAAAGACGGGGTTACGGTGTGTGAGTAATCATAGGCATCGCCTCCGACAAGTATATATTCAAATGTGTATGCGCCCTTGATCGTGATTTTCGAAAGGTCATAGATTACATTGGCGCCAAGGGTATGTTGTGAAATATTGAAGTCGGATAGCCTTGAGTGAAGGCTCTGGTAAAATGAATAGCTTGCGGTGCCCAAGAGATTCTGTTTCTTCAGGAAGTCGTACTGGCCTTTCAGGTAGATCAGCGCGCGCCAGTCCGATTTCCTCGATATGCCCTCGGGAAGCGGCCCGTCATCCGGATTAAGGACAACATTGCTGTCGTACTGAAGGCCTAAGGCTGTATCTACCCTCCAGCGCTTCTCGACCTTCCGGTCCATGCTCGCAAGATACTTTTTTGCCTCAGCCGCATATTCTGTGTTTGGCGCAAGGTCAACCACCGTCTCGAAATAGTCCCTCGCCTCGGGATATACGTCTTTGTTGTAATAGAAGATGCCGAGGTCAAGGTTTGCCCTGGGATCCTGAGGGTTCGTCAGAAGCGCCTGCTTAAGCCGGCTTTCTGTCTCTTTGTTGGTCTGGGCGCTTGCTGGTGCTGAAAAGATTAAAATGATGATCACTGCAGAAAAAAGATATCTCATGCTTCTCACCCCTTCTTTTATTTAGTCTTTAAACATGCAGATAACTAATTGTAATTATA
>JAKAKQ010000082.1 GCA_021813425.1 Nitrospirota bacterium | reverse complement strand
CATTGTGGTCGGCACGTTCGTATATGCCATAATCGTAAAACCCTTCGGTCATTTCAGCGGCTGGGCAGGGGCGGTTGCCCTGGCAATAATAATGATCCCCGTTGTCCTGAGGACAACAGAGGACATGCTTTCCCTTGTATCATGGACGGTCAGAGAGGCTGCCTTTGCCCTCGGCGCTCCCTATTATAAAGTCATTATACAGGTGGTTTACAGGGGAGCGGCCACCGGCATCTTAACGGGGATCCTCCTTTCCATTGCAAGGGTTACAGGGGAAGCAGCGCCCCTTTTATTTACATCATTTAACAACTCCTTCTTCTCCACAAACATGAATGAACCGATAGCTTCCCTTACGGTATCCATATTCCAGTATGCCATGGGGCCTTATGACAGCTGGCATGCGCAGGCATGGGCTGCAGCGCTGATGATTACGGTATTCATTCTCATTATTACAGTACTCGGAAGGCTCATCATAAAATGGAGGTACAAGAAGTGACAGGACAAATAGAGCTCGAGGCCAAAAATCTTAACTTTTATTACTCAGGCAACATACATGCCCTGAAGCAGGTAAGCTTCTTCGCCTATAAGCACAATGTTACGGCGTTGATAGGACCCTCTGGCTGCGGCAAAACCACGCTCCTCAGGTGTTTCAACAGGATGCATGACCTGTATCCTAAAAATAGGTACGAAGGCGAGATAGTCTTTCAGGGTAAAAATATTCTTTCTAAGGACGTAGATGTCATTAACCTCAGGAGCCGTATCGGCATGGTATTTCAGAAACCGACCCCATTCCCCATGACCATATTCGACAATGTCGCATACGGTCTGAAGTTAAAGGGAATCAACAAAAGGACAGAACTCTCGGAAAGGGTTGAAAAGGCTCTTAAAAATTCAGCCATCTGGGATGAGGTTAAAGATAAGCTCAATGTCAGCGCTTACGAGCTTTCCGGAGGACAGCAGCAGAGGCTCGTTATCGCAAGGGCATTGGCCGTCGAGCCGGAGGTCTTGCTTTTTGACGAGCCCACATCCGCTCTCGACCCCATATCCACAAGCAAGATAGAGGAGCTTCTTGTCCAGTTAAAAAGCAAGATCACCATAATTATCGTTACCCACAATATGCAGCAGGCAGCGAGGATCTCTGACTTTACCGGGTTTGTAATGCTCGGGGAGTTGATTGAGTTCGATAAAACTGATAAAATGTTCACTGCTCCCTCTGAAAAACTCACAGAGGAATATATAACAGGGAGGTTTGGATAATGTCTGTCTTTGATGAAGAGTTGCAGCATTTAAAAGAAAAGCTTCTCAAGATGGGATCCCTGGTGGAAGATGCGATAAAGAATTCGGTCCACGCCCTTGTCGACAGGGACAACACAGTTGCAAAAAGGGTCATCGACAATGACCGGCTCGTAAATACGCTCGATGTAGAAATCGACGAAGAATCGATAAGGCTTATCGCCTTGAGACAGCCAAAGGCAAGTGATCTCCGCTTTATCACCACTGCTATGAAGATAACGACTGACCTCGAAAGGATGGGCGATATGGCTGTCAATATAGCCGAAAGGGCGTTGGAGCTGAATGAAGAACCGATCCTGAAACCCTACATCGACATACCGAAAATGAGGGCAATCGCCCAGGGGATGACGCGGGATGCGCTCGATGCCTTTGTGAGAAAAGACAAGAATCTCGCAATGGATGTGATCATGAGAGACGATGAAATTGATGATCTCAAGCATGCTGTATTACAGGAACTGGCCTTCTTCATGGTCCAGGACCCGACAACGGTAACGCGCGCTATGAAGATCAGCTTTGTCGCCCAGTATCTTGAGCGCATAGCAGACCATGCCACCAATATTGCTGAAATGGTAATATACCTTGTTGAAGGAAAGATAATCAGGCACATGGCTTTGCCCCCGGAAAATATGTAGCATTTATACTGCTATATCTTATTCAGTCTTTCCGCTTTCGGAGATATCCATAATCATGCCTGCAACGGTCTTTTTATAACGGCCGTTAAAATTCAGCATCCTCCTGATCTCTATCTCGAGCGAGGCCATCTCAGAATAAAAAGCTGTCCGGTCAAATTCAAAGGATGGTGTTTTATCCGGCATAACAACTTCATCGAATTTATGACAACCCGGCCCCTGCTGTTCCGGCTGTCCCGGTTTTCTGATTATATGCGGGATGCCGTGAAGACGGCATATCATTGGCCTGTATTCATATAACAGGCAGAGGCTGTCTAAATTCAATGGACACATGACCCTTTTTATTATGCCCTTTGAATCGTGCAGCCTGTAAATCTGTATCACTTCATCAGCCCTTGAGAATATCTCTATTCTCGTCTCATCGTCGAGACCGCCCACACCTTCCATAAGATAAACATGCTCTGTCAGGGTGTAATGGTAGAACCTCTCTTCGCAACAGTTATCATCACATCCTGAACATTCGAATCCATAATGAGCAGCGGCTTCAGCGCAGGATCTGTCCATTGAAGAGTAAAGTGTTCTGATTTTTTCTATGAACGGGGCAAAAAACTTCTTATCATGATTAAACAGCGGGGGTTTCATCTTTTTACGCCCTGTCGCAGGAACGGCCGGCTATCTTCTCCCACGTCTTTTCGTCTATCTCATCTATGTATTCATGCAGGCTGAACCTTCTGCCGCAATCCATGCAGCGCAGAACTACCGAGCGTCAGCCGAACAGCAGATTTAAAGGCCCCTGACAATCCTTACACTTCAAGCCGATTTCCTTAACTTTTTCATCTTGATGTTTATATGATATATTAACTTATATCTGATTTTTATATCTAAATAATGCCTGAAATCATATAATTTTCTTGAAAAATAAACAAAATATCAACTAAAATTAAAGTCCAATTTATTTCTGGAGGAAAATATGTCCGAAACAGTTGAAATCAGATGGCACGGTAGAGGAGGACAGGGAACCGTCACTGCTGCTAAGGTGCTTGCAGACGCATGCCTGAGTGGCGGAAGACATGTGCAGGCATTCCCTGAATACGGACCTGAAAGGGCCGGTGCGCCTTTAAGGGCATACAACAGGGTAAGCTCAAAGGAACTCAGGATGCACTGTCCTGTCCTGGAGCCCGACATCGTATCAGTAGTTGATGCAACACTTATTGACAGTATCAACATAGCTGAAGGGGCCAAGGAAAACACGATTTTCATAGTGAACACAACAAAGAACCCGAAAGATATAAGGGCAAGATTAAATGCCGGGTCCAAACAGAAGGTCTATACATTAGATGCGACAAAGATAGCCCTTGATTGTTTTGGAAGGGCGCTCCCAAACTCCCCGATGCTCGGCGCGGTCTGCAAAGTTACAGGACTTATAAGCCTTGAGCACCTTCTGGAGGACGTAAGGAAAAGTTTCGGCAAAAAATTCTCCCAGAAGATCATCGATGGTAACCTTGAGGCGACCAAAAGAGGATACGAGGAGGTAAAAGAAGGATGAAACCTAAAGGATGGAAAGACCTGGCGCCTGGCGCTGTTGTCCTCGAAGGCGGAAGCGCTGTTAATTTCAAGACCGGTTCCTGGAGGGCCTTCAGGCCGGTATGGAAAGAAGAAAACTGCATTCAGTGCCTTTTCTGCTGGCTTTACTGCCCTGACATGGCAATAAAGGTCAAGGACGGCAAAAGGGCTGAGTTCGATTATGATTTTTGCAAGGGATGCGGGATCTGCGCACTCGAATGTCCCGGCAAGAAGGGCAAAAAGGCGATCGAAATGGTAGAGGAGGGCAAATAATGGCAAAGGTTGTTGCAGTTACAGGAAACGAAGCATGTGCTAATGCACTCCGACAGGTAAATCCCGATGTATGCGGGATTTATCCTATTACACCTCAAACCGACATGATGCAGAGGTTTGCCTCGTTTATAGCAGACGGGAAGGTCGATACAGAATCAATCCTCGTTGAAAGCGAGCACAGCTCGATGAGCGCCTGCATAGGCGCTGCTGCTGCCGGCGGCAGGGTCGTGACCGCCACTTCATCGCAGGGCCTTGCGCTCATGTGGGAGATGCTGCATATCGCATCAGGAGACAGGCTGCCGATCATAATGCCTGTTGTCAATCGCGCCCTATCAGCGCCCCTGAACATACACGGTGACCACTCAGATGCTATGGGTGCAAGGGACACGGGCTGGATACAGATCTGGTCTGAAAATGCCCAGGAATCATATGACAATACAATACAGGCCTTCAGGATAGGCGAGCATATGGATATCAGGCTCCCTGTGATGGTATGTCTTGACGGTTTTATAATAAGCCATTCGATCGAAAGGATGGAGTATCTTGAAGATGATGAAGTTAAGAAGTTTGTAGGGGAATTCAAAAACTTCCTTCCGCTTCTTAACCTCGAAAAGCCGATAAGTTACGGCCCTCTGATCCTTACAGACCTATATCATGAATATAAAAGGGCTCAGCATGAGGTCATGACAAAGGTCAAGGACGTTGTTCTGGATGTAGCAAAGGATTTCGAGAAAATGTCCGGAAGAAAATACGGCCTGTTCGAGACCTACAGACTGGATGACGCCGATATTGCGCTTGTCATACTGAACTCTGCTGCAGGGACATCCAAGGATGTTATAGACACATTCAGAGACAAGGGGATAAAGGCCGGTCTCCTTAAACCAAGGCTCTTCAGGCCCTTCCCTTACGAGGAAGTTGCAGAAGCCTTAAAAAGTGTAAAGGCAGTATGCGTGATGGACAGGGCTGATTCATTCGGCGGATACGGTCCCCTCTTTATGGAGATAACCTCAGCTCTCTATCATATAAAAGAAAGACCTGTGCTGATAAACAAGATATACGGGCTGGGTGGAAGGGATTATCTCCCTTCACACGCAGAACTTGTATTTAATGAGCTCAATGAAATTGCAAAAGGCGCAAAGGTAAAAAATATTAAGGAATATATTGGAGTAAGAGAATAGTATTATGGTTTTTAACTGTTCACTATTCACTATAAATTTTTCACTAACTCAGGAGTGAGGGAATAAAATGGCAACAGGACTGACATTAAAAGAGCTTTCCAAGAAAGAAGACCGTCTGACACACGGCCACAGGATGTGTTCCGGCTGCGGGGCGCCTACTGTTGTTAAGATGGTGCTCCTTGCAACGGACTATCCGGTTATAGCTTCCAATGCAACAGGATGCCTTGAGGTTTCAACCTGCATCTCTGAATATACAGCCTGGAAGATTCCGTGGATACACACAGCCTTTGAAAACGCTGCCGCAACATTGTCGGGCGTTGAGACAATGTACAGGTCATTAAAGAAACGGGGCATGATAGACAAGGAGATTAAATTTATCGCATTCGGCGGCGACGGAGGCACTTACGACATAGGGCTTCAGAGCCTCTCAGGTGCGATGGAGCGCGGACACGACATGATTTACATATGCTATGACAACGGCGCATACATGAACACCGGCATACAGCGTTCAAGCGCAACGCCGCTTGGAGCTGATACAACAACATGTCCTGCAGGTTCTGTAATCCCGGGGAAACTCCGTTCGAGAAAGGACCTGACAAAGATTATGGCTGCGCATAATATTCCATATGCTGCCCAGGCATCGCCTTCTCACTGGATGGACCTGATGAAAAAGGTCAAGAAGGCCCATGAGATAAAAGGCCCGAAATTCATGAACATCCTTTCTCCATGCAACCGGGGCTGGCGTTCGAAGACCAATGACTCCATCACACTGAGCAAGCTTGCAGTAAATTCATGTTACTGGCCTCTTTACGAAATAGAAGACGGGGTAACAAAGATCACTTATACCCCGAAAGAAAAGGTCCCTGTTGCCGAGTTCATGAAGCCGCAGGGGAGATTCAAGCATCTTTTTGCCCCTGAGAACGAATGGCTGCTCAAGGCAGTTCAGGAAGAAGTCGACAAAGAATGGGAAAAATTGCAGAAAGAAGCAAAATGCGGTTGATAAAGGACTATGAATTATGATATTTTCAAGGTGTTATGAGCAGCTCTGATCTTGTAATGTATGAAGAGGAGTTCCGGAAGATCGATGAGGAACTCCAGAAACTGTACCAGCAGACAAACGCAAAAGTCGTCTTTCTTGTCGACAAAAACGGCCAGCTGATCGCATCCGCAGGCGAGACACACGATATAGACACGACATCCCTTGCATCCCTGACTGCCGGCAACATAGCTGCCACAGGAGGCATAGCCCGCCTTCTTGGGGAAAAGGAATTTACCATACTCTTCCACGAAGGCGAAAAAGACAACGTACATATCTCGCTCATAGGCCAGAGGGTCATCCTCGTTGTCATATTTGACAACAGGTCTTCACTCGGGCTTGTGCGCCTGAGGGTGAAGAAGTCATCGGAATCACTTGTCGTCATATTCAACGAAATAACAGCCAAGGCAGAACGTGAAAAGAGCGAGGGCAAGCTGGATGAATCGCCATTTGCGGAAATCAGCGATGAAGATATCGATAATCTATTCAGGTAGGTATTTTACTAAGTGTCTTTTATAAACTACTCCTCCCGTGAGATTAACTGCAAGATTGTTTATTATGGTCCCGGTCTTTGTGGAAAAACCACAAATCTCCAGTACGTCTACAAAAAGACAAACCCCGACCAGAAGGGCAAACTCATCTCACTTGCGACGGAAACAGAAAGGACGCTCTTCTTTGACTTCCTTCCCCTTGCACTCGGCGATATCAAAGGGTTTAAGGTCAGGTTTCATCTTTATACTGTGCCCGGACAGGTCTTTTATGCAGCAAGCAGAAAACTGATACTTAAAGGCGTTGACGGGGTCGTATTCGTTGCCGACAGCCAGATAGAGAGGATGGAGGCCAATATGGAGAGCCGCGATGACCTCAAGATCAACCTTGCCGAACA
>JAKAKQ010000337.1 GCA_021813425.1 Nitrospirota bacterium | reverse complement strand
TTGGAAGCGCCGTCAACCGGAGGCGCATTGCCTGCAGCGTAGGCATCGAGGGTTGGACTCCAGTAATAAGTATAGGTCGCAGAACTTAAGCTGTGGCTCCATAGGGGCTGTTTAGGGAAGGCATTGTGAGGCGTATGACAGAAGACGCATATTTGCTGTTCTGAGGTTGCCTTAACGGGTCCGGGGCCTGAGATTGAGAGGTTATGCTTATTCAGGGGGCTTGTAACCCTTTGAGGTCCCGCATCCAATCTCGTTGAATAACATATTAGCACTAAGAAACAGATTATCCATACAAGAAAAATCCTGGCGCTTTTCAACTTTTCTCCCTCTGTCTTAAAAACCTGAATACCTGAACCCTTTTGTTAAATGAATCCACAATGTATATATTATCTTTTTTATCTATGAAAATTCCAGAAGGGATGTTCAAATTACCCGGGCCGCTTCCACTGGAGCCAAAGGCCAAAAGCAGCCTGCCATCTTTCCCGAAGATCTGTACTGTCTCAAAGACTGAATCAACGACATAGATATGGCCTTCCGAGTCCGTTGCAACGCCTTTCGGCTTTGACATGTCGCCTGATCCGTCCCCCGCCTTTCCGAACATGAACCGGAACCCTCCGTTTTTATCGAAGGCCTGCACCCTGAAGTTGAGAGTGTCCGAAACATAGAGAAGGCCGTCCCCTCCGAAAAAGATATGTGTCGGGAAATTGAATTCATCCTCTGAGTTCCCGGATTTTCCGAAAGAATACAACTCCTTGCCTTTCAGGTCATAGACAATGATCTTTGAACCGAGGGTATCCGCAACAAAAATAAGTTTGCTGTTATTGTCGATTGCAAGACCTGTTGGCCTTTTGAGGTTGTCCCCGAACCTGGAGATATACCCGCCCTGCTTATCGAAGACGAATATTTTATTCAGTACAGAATCGGAAACATATATATTGCCGTCCGAATCTTCCGTAATCCCGATAGGCGAAACCAGCGCCTCATCACTTCCGGTCTTATTAAAATTAATATACTCTCTGTTCTTGAGGTCAAGGATATGGACGGAAGCGCTTCCCGTGTCTGTTACGAGAAGCCTGTCCGTGTCACTGCAGAAAACTCCGTGGGGCAGCACAAAAATATCTTCGACTTCTTCACTGCCGAACAATGAGTCTGCAAGCCTGCCGAGCCAGGTCTTGCTTATGCCTATATCAGATGGCGAAGATATTGTATGCATATACTCTATCCTCGGTTCCTGCGGCGGCGGCGGCCAGAACAATTTTACAACAGGCTTTTCCCTTTCCGTCACAGACGCGCAGCCGGTGATCAGCAACAACAAAATTGCCAGGACCCTTAATAAACTACATAGCCTCAGAACATTCGATAATTCCTGGGTTGCACATGACTCTGTTTCCGGAAAGACCGGCTTCATCATAAAGCCCTCGTAGCCCTCAGGAATATCGTCCTTTTCTTGATTATCGATCCGTTGTCGTTCTCTTTGGATATGTTGAACTCGCCGCGGAGGGTGAGTTTTTTCCACCGGTAATTGAGTGACGTAAGCGCCTCAAACTTTCTATAATCATATCCGTCCGAATCCTGATTGAATTGCTCAATAACATCTATATTCAGGTCAAGATTCCTTATAAGAAAAACCGACAGATTGCCCTGTATTACAAGACTTACTGTTTTTAAGCTGTCCGAATGGCTGAAGGTATAATCGGCCTTCATTGTCAAAAGTGAAAACGAACTGAGTCTTGTATACAGGCTTGAATTCAACCTTAAGGAATAGCCTTTTGATGTTTGAGTATCACGAGTAGAGTTTGCCCAGTATTCAAAACCGGCATTGGTAAACAGGGCAAAATATCTGAAAGCCTTTGTCGCATAAATGTCAAATCTTAAATTGTTGGTCGAGTCCTTTGTTGAACTATAAGAACCTGTATATGACACTGCATAATTATATGTCAGAAACCTGGTCATCTTCGAAACTGAATTAATTGTAAGGCCGTATGAGGCAGAGTAATTATTCTCAGTATCCCGGTCCGAAGAGTTATAGCCTGTATTTAGGTACGTCTGCATAATATATTTTTTAAAATACTTTGTATAGGAAACCCCGATATTCGCATCATAACCGTCAGAGGAGTCCGAAGAATCAGAGGTATATCTTGCATATGAAAGTCCTGCATAAAAGAGCAAATTCCTTGTGTAATAATATGTATTGCGTGTTCCGATATTATGGGTTGAAGATTGGTTACGGTTATATTCAAAAAGGGAATAATTGTAGTTATTATATGTTCTAAATTTATCTGTATTGCGCTCCAGTTCAAGGATAAAATTAAGGGACTTATATTCTTCCTTTTTGTACAGGATGAGTTCTGAATAACCCTTAAAGAAATTCCATATATCTCTTTTGGCGAAAAGTCTGAATCTGTGCGTCGTTTCATCCTGAAAGGAAAAACTATTACGATCTGACCTGAATTTTATAAATTCATAATTCAATCCCCACGTTATACCTATGATAGGGTCATACCTGATAGTCCGCCGGTTATCGCTATTGTTTGAGTTATTGCTGTTTGAGTTGCTGTTGCTGTTTGTATCACTGTTGTTTGTGTCGCTGCTGTTACTGACGTTTCTTATAATCCTGAATTTTCTTTCAGGTTCGCTCAGGAGACTTATACCAAAGGTATCCTGTTCCGAAAAGCTGTTTAAGTTGTTTAATCCGTTATCTTCGCTTTCGTACCTGCTATGGCCATAGCCGATCGTGATTCTCATGTTCCTCAAAGTCGAATAACCGAATCTGACGCCATAACTTGTTGTTGTGATCTTATTGTCAAATCCAAGCCCTCCGTCCAGAGAACTTGTCGTTCTATAGGCATACAGGATCAACGGATACCGGGTTCTGGGGAGAATTGTTGTATTAAACCCGAAGTTTATGCCCCGGCTCTTGTTGAAAGGGTCCTGGTCCGTAGCTACGAAAGAAATATCAGATGAAAAGATCATGAGCCTTGGCCTCCATACATAACCTGACAGTCCAAGGATATATTGCTGGGAAAAGCTTTTTTGTTCGGTTGTTAATCCGTCATGTTCCTCTTCGTAGTTCTTGTATGAAAGTTCCACCCCGCCGTACAATTTATATCTCTGTGCATGCTCCCAGCGGATTGTATCAAGTCTGCCTAGGGCCTGTCCGTTGGCAACAGCAGGGAATAAAAGCATAAATATAACCGGCAGTAACTTATATCTCTTCACCTACTTTAAACCTTTATCAAATATCTCGAGCTCCGAGCTGTCCCTGAGTGAATTCATAAGACCTTCAAGAAGTTCTTTTTTCTTTAAGTCCTCAAGCTGTGGCTTTATCTTTTCTTTAGCATTTTCGAAGGACAGTAAAACCCCGGTCTTTTTTTCTGTTACTTTCACAATGCTGTAACCATGGATAGTCCTGATCGGGCCACCTATCTCGCCTTCTTTCAAAGAAAAAACAGCTTCCTCGAGCTCAGGTTCAAGCCGTCCTCTGTGAACAAAACCGAGGTCTCCGCCCTTGATGCTGAACAGATCAGTTGAATATTTGGAAGCAAGCGCAGAAAAATCTTCTCCTGCCCTCGCCCTCTTGACAAGGTCTTCTGCCTGTTTCTTTGCCTTGTCCCATTCTTCCTCAGGCAAAGAAGGACCTACCCCAATCATTATGTGCAAAACCCCGGCTTTCTCGGGTTCCCTGAATCTCTCTATGTTTTTATTATAAAATTCCTTTAACTCAACTTCTGTGAAAACCGCTTTTTCATCGATCTCTCTTTTGATAAAGATCTCTTCGGTGATTTCCTTACGGAGCATCTCTCTGTAACTTTCAGCAGTCAGACCGCTTCTTTGCAGCGCCTTCTCAAAATCCCTTTTTGAAGGAAAACCCTTGACAACATTATCTACCCTTCTGTCGATTTCAGATTCATCCGGGGAAATACCTCTCTTTTGAGCCTCTTTACTGATCAGTTCCCGCTTTAATATCTGTTCGAACGCCTTCCTTGTCAAAGACTTCTTCTTCTCTTCGGACATCTCCTTATGAAAATACGTTCCGGGGACCAGTTTCGAGACCTCGATATCGAGCTCTGTTGATGTAATACTCCTGCCGTTTATCCTGGCTATTATCCTTTCATCTGCAAAAGACTGTGATACGCTCAGGATAAGCAGGCAATAAAGCAACAAGGCCGGTTTTATAAATATGTTTTTAATAGCAATCTCCCAAAAAATGATTAAAAATCAAATATTATATTAAACATGATAAGCGATCTAAAAACAAGAAAAAAAAAGGGGGATACGACTGTATCCCCCGGAATAATAAATCAATGCCATTTTTATTTAATATGGCATCTTAAACAAAGTCCGCTGCCTACATTAGTTGCCCTGAGGAACGGCCCATACTGGTTGTCATGGACATTGTGGCATGAACCGCACTGCACTGTGCTGGTGAAAAGCGGAATCCAGGGGACAGTGTTATCAACTCTGTTTGTTGCAACCGGCGTATTGAGTCCTGTTCCTCCATCGGCCGCTACCAATGCCGCGTCATAAGCAAAGTTAACAGGGTGGTCATCCGTCAGATTAGTGCCGAGATATGCACTACTGGCCGAAGTCAGGGAAATCGCTACACCAGAAGTACCGTCTAATGGCTGCTTATACAGGGAATTCACTGCTGTTGTGCCGTCATGACATCCCATGCAAAGCAGGGATACGTTCTGAGTGCCCGCTCCGACGTTGCCTGTGCCTATATCAGTGGCTGTTGCATTAAAAGTTGAGCTTGAATAAACGCCATAGACAGTCTCAAGTGTCACTGAATGGTTCCATAGAGGGTCCTGGGCATTTGCAAGTGTTGACTGGTGAGGGGTATGGCAGTACACACAAACCTGTGTTGATGTTTCACCTGCAACGAAATTCCTCATGTCATGTTTTGAGTTTACTACTGTATTGGCATAAGCTACCGCTGCTGCCATAAGCAGTATTAAGGCTAAGACTAATCCTTTCTTGATCATAAGTTTTTACACCTCCTTTCAAAATTATTTTTTTATATTGCTAAAAGCAATTTCATGATAATTTATAAAGCAATATCTATGCCAATATCTAAACCGTTTTATAATACTTAAGTCTTTCATTTTCTATCCCTATACATCTCATAATTTCTTCAATTTTTTACTATTCCTTATAGCCCTGTTCCCTTTTATCCCCTGCGTGATTAAACCCTATATTGTGTGCTTTTACACAATCTATTGTTACTTGATAGATGGAATCCGGATAACAGTTTTATAATCATGCAATAATTTAATTACTTTGTATAGATTTGTCAACACCTTTTTTCAGTAACTGCTCATCGGGATTAATTCCAGAAAAATGGTTGATCTTATCTCCCCTTCCCTGCTTTATTAATAAATTCCATCTCTTCCCTTGCCTTCTTTGAGTAAAAGCCTTTCGGTTCAACCCTCAGATATTCCTCCCAGTGTTTTTTTCCCATTTCCATATCTCCCTGCTTTTTATAGATAAGGGCAAGCCCGTAGTGGCTGTTTGCAAAATCCGGGTTAAGCGCAATTGCCTTTTTGTGATATATAAACGCAAGATCAAATCTTCCGGTCTCATAATATATAAAGCCGAGATTGCTGTAAGGCGCCGGGCTGGAAGGGTTCGCTTCTATGGATCTCTTAAATTCCATTTCAGCGACCTCGAACTGCCTGCTGCTGTAAGCCCTGACACCATCCTTAAAGTGTTTCTCCCCCTCGCTTGCCGTTGCTGCCGTTTCATAAGCCTTAAGGGTTCTTCTCACTTCATCTCCCATGCCGAGTTCTCTGTACAGCCCTGCAAGAACAGGATATACAGAGGTCAATCCCCTGTCTGTTTCCAGGGCCTTTTCAAGGTATTTAACGGCTGACTTCCAGTCTTGTTTTTTAATATATTCCTTCCCGATAAAATGAAACAGGGTCGCGTCTTTTTTTATGGTCAAGGCCTTTTTATAATATCTGATGGCTTTATCCGGATTGCCGAGTCGATCATATGCATACGCAATCCCGACATAGGCCTGAATCAGGTGACTTACCGGCTGAAAGTCTCTGACCCTTGAGTATGCGTCTATCGCCTCTCTGTAACGTTCCGTCTCATTATATACAAAACCCAAAAAGGCATATCCTTTTGATGAGCCGGTGTCAGCGACATTCCTTTTAAGCTCCCCTATTAAATTGTTTCTGTAGTCTTTATCCCGCAGGCTTAAGATATTGCCATATATATTCTGCGCGGGCTTCACAAAGCGATATTCATCCACCGTTATCACAGCGTCATACTTGCCGCCTCTTTTAAGATAAAGGAGCGACCGGTCATCCCAGTAAACCAAGGCCCAGCCGGGGTGTGATACGAATATATCGGTCAGATTGCCGGAGGCGTTTCCATGGACATTCCCGCGGCCCTCGTGCGGGCTGACAAGGGGATATCCTACAAGGAGGGCTTGGAATCCATATGCATTTTCAAGCTCATCAAGAATTGTATGTTCAACCAGCGCCATTTTAGCTTTTTCCATCAATGCGTCAGTTAGATAAAATCTGCCGTCTACAAAAGCCAGTCTATCGGGAAAATCCCTCCAGGTAATATATTGTCCCCAGTGAAACTCGTTAAATACCCTGCCTGTGATTTTCCTCTTATCCATATACCTCAGGGCGCCTTCGGGAACAACGTCATAGTTTATCCCGAAGCCGAACTGTTTTCTGCTGTCATAAAAAGGTCTTACATTCGCCGTAGAAAGCGCAGTACAGGAAAGAAGCAGGATCGCAACTGCAAACGGAAAAATTTTCCCGCCCCAAAAACCCTTTGCATCCTGCGCCCCGGTTCTCAGCGCGTCAAGCAAACCGGATAAATTTCTTGAGATCGG
>JAKAKQ010000213.1 GCA_021813425.1 Nitrospirota bacterium | reverse complement strand
TTCATAAAGATCAATGAAATACTTTTTGGGTTTAGTCAGACAGTCAGGGCATATAATCCCCTGCGTAGTTTCCTTGAAGATCATTGTACACTTAGGGCATTTTTCTTTTGTCCTGATCTTGCCTCTCATTGTGAATACCTTACTAATTGCATCAATGGGCATATTGGAAATAATGTTCTCCATGCCCTCAATTTAATATTTCTTTTTAGGGAAATATACAGCTTCGAATCGCTTCGATTCGAAGTTTGCTTTCTCCCCTGAAAATAAAAGCATAATAGACGCCTTACATAATGATAATTGGTCATATTAAATGTTATTATCTCATTGTAGATGGCATTTGTCAAGCTAAAATAACACATTGGGTGACAAATTTACATTAATACTGCTTTTTTGTTATAAAAAGAGGCGACATGGGGTTCTAAAATGTCTTGACTTTTGTTTTACTATAATGTATTGTTTCACCATATGGTGAAACAGTCGGCTATAGTGAAACAATTTCCAGAGAAGGATCTGCTTAAAAGAGCACAGAACAGTATAATGTCTATCCTTTCAGATATCACCTTCCTTGAACTAAAGGACTCTAAAGCCAATGTCAGAGTTAACAATAAAGAAGTTGACTTTATATTGAGCACTCTCATTTCCGGCAAGCCCACAAAATTTATCATAGAAGTAAAATCACAAGGCGAGCCCCGTCTTGTAAGAATGGCAATTGCCCAACTTAAAGAATATCTTAAGGGCTTTAAAGACTCCTATGGCATACTGGTTGCTCCTTATCTCAGCGATGCCAGCAGGCAGATATGCAAAGAGGCAGGCATAGGCTGTATTGATCTGGCTGGGAATGCATTTTTGTTGTTCAAGAGTGTATTTATAGACAGAAGCGGCAGACCCAATCCCTTCATTGCTGCCCGCATCTCAAAATCTGTTTTCTCCCCGAAATCAAGCAGAATATTGAGGGTGCTTGTCTCTGACCCTTCAAAAAGATGGTACGTCGAAAACTTATCTAAAGAGGCCGGCATCAGCATAGGTTTGACCTCAAGGGTGAAACAGGCACTGCTTTCCGAGGAATGGATTAAGGAAGAAAATAAGAGTTTCTATCTTGTTAAACCGGAAGAAGTGCTTAACCAGTGGGTCAATAATTATTCCTATGAAAAGAATTCGATCTTTTCGTTCTATTCAGGCCTTTCAGAAGACCAGCTTGAGGCAGCAATCAAGAGAGAGTGTGAAAAAAAGAAATATCGTTATGGACTTGCATTATTTTCAGGTGCAAGAAAAGTGGCACCCTTTGTAAGATTCATGCGTTTTTTTTCCTATATTGATGGTAATATTGATGACATTGCAAATGCCCTGCAAGTGAAAAAAGTAGAGACAGGGGCAAATGTCACTTTTTTGCAACCATACGATGAAGGCGTCTTCTATGGACTTCAGGATATTAACGGTATTAATGTTGTATCTGACATCCAGCTTTATCTTGATCTGAAGAGTTTTAAAGGGAGAGGCGAGGAAGCTGCACAGGCAATATTTGAACAAAGGATAAAAACCAGATGGTAAGTAAAAGCCAATATGGAAAAAGAGAAGTCAAAGCCTGTAAGTCTGTCCTTCTGGAACTTGTCCATCTCCTCGGTGAGATAAAAGATGAAATGGTAATAATTGGCGGATGGACTCCGGTATTCCTCTTCCCACAGTCTGATGATCCCCATGTCGGCAGCCTTGATATTGATGTTGCCCTGAACTTTTCAAAAATCCCTGATGATACTTACCAGACAATCTTAAAAGCATTTATTAACCGTGGTTATATGCAGGACAAAGAACAACCTTTCAGGTTTTTTAGAAAAGTAAAGATTGAAGGAGCAGAGCCGATAAGTGTTGAAGTTGACCTTATGGCAGGAGGATATGGAGGCACAGGCAAAGGTCGTAGAACACAGAAAGTTCAGGATATCCGGGCACGAAAAGTTAGAGGCTGTGACCTTGCCTTTGATTCTTCAATCACTGTTACACTCGAAGGGGAACTTCCTGAAGGAGGAAAAGATAAGGTAAGCTTTAAGGTTGCAGGGATTGTCCCATTTCTTGTGATGAAAGGAATGGCAATGTTTGAGAGGATGAAAGAAAAAGACGCTTATGACATTTATTATTGTATTGAACATTATCCCGAAGGTATAGAAGGGCTTGCTTCTGAATTCATGCCTCATTTGAAAAACAAACTCATCATCGAAGGGCTTGAGAAGATAAAAAGCAAGTTCGCCTCCGTGGAGCATATAGGTCCGAAATGGGTTGCTGACTTTCTTGAGGTGATAGAAAAAGAAGACAGGGATATAATAATGCGTAGAGCGTATGAGAAGATTTCTGAACTCCTCGATAGCCTGAAGATTTCTTCGTGGGAGGGAAAGGCTTGATGAAAAGGATAATAACGTGTCCAGATTTTGTTCGCCTCGGCGAATCTCCGATGGTTTTTGGGAGATATTCTGTCAATGATGCGAACATGTACATTTAAAAGGAGTTATAATGCCAGAGAAAGGAGGCAGCAGCACTGTAGCAGGTGTTGAGTATCAGGCATGGGTTGCAGCCGAAATCATGGCTGATGCTATTCTTGATAAAACAATATCCCTCCAGCTTGAAGGCAAATCCGACAAAGACGGCAGTTCGATCAGCATAGACGATATCATAAGGATTCAGGGGCATTCAAAAGAGTATCGCAATTGCAAACACCAGGCTCCCGGCGCGACTAACTGGACGCTCTCTCAATTAAAGCAGCAGAAAGTATTTGATCAGCTCAAAGAACAGTACCTTCAGGAACCTAACCAAGCTTTCTTTTTTGTCACCGAAAGTCCCTGCCCTTTTATTCAGAAGGCTTTCGCCAGAAGTGCGGCATCACTGACCAGCGCAGAGGCTAAGGCGCGCTTAAAAGGAGAGAAGACTGAAGGTTATTTAAAAGAATGGGAAGAGGTTAGGAACTATCTGAACTTTTCAGATGCAGATATGCTCCGATTCTCTAAGCATGTCAATTATGAGAGAAAAGTAGTTGAGGACATAAATAGAAATATTTCTGCCAGGTTAGGGCGAGAGTTTTCAAGCGCTAAGAGTGTGCCGGTACTACTCAAGTCATTTGCCTTGGAAGTTGCAGTCCGCGGTGAAACCGTTGCCAAAGCTCAGATTCTCGAATACCTTCAGTCCCATGGGTGTTATCCCAAATCACTTCAGCCGGCCGATAAAATATTAGAAGCTTTTTCGGCGGCCTCTGCTAATCTTGTAAATGCCGTTTCAACAATCGGACAGTCAATTCATATTGAAAAAAATGAAGTCAAGTTTCTTTTAGAGTGGATCGAGAATTCTCGGCAGGAAAGAAAGGCAGCAAGCTTGGTAGGGATTATGGGAGTTGGTAAGACTGTTGTAATGAAGGATCTCTACCTCGAATTACAACGAAAGGCCGTACCCTGTATCGCAATTAAGTCCGATTGCTATACACATATAAAGAGCAGAAGGCATCTGTCCGAAGAACTTGGGCTGCAGGATGATATATTGCGGAGCATTGCATCAGTGGCTGAGGAAAAGGGGATTTGTATCGTGCTCTTTGATCAGCTGGATGCTTTATCCGATAGCATTGCACGAGATCGTACAGCCATAAATGTATGCTCCAATATTATTCATGGCTTGCTACCAATGCCAGCCGTCAAAGTTATTGCATCCGTGAGGAAGTTTGATCTTGAGCACGATCCTACCCTATCTGTTATTCCATTTGAACCGAAGATTGAAGCTGGCCTAATCTCGCTCGATCAGGCAAAAGAAACATTGGAAAACATAGGTTTACCAGTGACCAGTTTTACTGGAACTCAGCTTGAATTATTCCGTATCCCGTTGCATTTGAGAATTCTTGGTGAAATATACGATCCATCGGTTCAAGTTGAATCGATTCAAACTATTCAAGATCTCTATAGCAGACTCTGGGAGAGGAAGATAGCATCCGGAGAACATGCATTCTCAAAAATAGCTGCTGTAAACATGATGGTTAGTATTATGGATGAACAAAAGGAGCTCACAGTTCCATCTGTAATGATGGACAAGTATCCAGATGCCAGGAGAGAACTTCAGAGCAATGGAATTATCACTTCTGCCGGAAAAACGGCCGTAGGTTTTTTTCATCAGTCCTTCTTTGATTACTGCTTTGCTCGTAGTTTTGTATCTGAAAATGCATCATTGGCTGCAAAGGTCATTGCTGAACGTCAGGGGTTATTTGTACGCTCTCAGATAAAACAAACAATTCTATATCTTAGAGGAGCGGATGCCCAAAGGTACGTTCGAGAACTGAGAGATTTGCTGGAATCCGATTCGGTAAGGTTTCACATTAAGGACTTGCTGGTGTCACTTATCGGCAGCCAAAATGAACCCATTGAAGAAGAGGTTAGTTACGTCAGGGACATGTTCAATAAAAACACGGAGCTCAGGGACTATTTCCTGAAAAGCGCATATGTGCCCATTTGGTTCGATGACTTAGCTAAAGAATATCTTGTCCCGCTACTCAATACTGCGGAGACATCAACGTTGGTCGAATATTACTTGTTAAAAATCGCGAACCATCGAACAGATGAAATAATAGCCTTAATTGACAACCTACCGCCGACAGATAGAAAGATTAAAATCATTTCAAATATTTTGTGGGAATTGGCAAATTGGACAGATGCTGCTCTTTCGCTCTTTGCAAAGTATAGAGATCATCTGGACCTTTCTGAGGGGAATTTGCATCACGTGATTGGACAGATATACAAAACAAGAAAGGTCGATGCCATTAAGCTTCTATTTTCAGAATTGGACAGGGCGATTGAGAAGTTTTCTATGGAAACAGATGATAGCGCAAAAGATATCATAGGATGGGACTTTCAGGATTTCTTTGAAAAAGTAATAAAGACCTACCCTGATATGGTCATAGAAGAGTTCACCAAAAGACTTAAAGAGATTGTTAACTTGTCAAAATATGAAAAGGAAGACGGCTTTTATAGAGATAAAGCTTTCTTGCTGTACGAACGCGGGGAGACTTTATACGGCATCTGGAAAGTGATGACAGCCTATGCAAGAGAACTGTGCGATCAACTTCAGAAAGGTAACATTGACCTTGCCGATAGAGTTGTTTCTATTTTGTATCCGACGCAGTATAGTACACTGACCAGGGTATTAGTATGGATATATTATGAGCTGCCAGACCGTTATACCGAAAAAGCTTATGAATTATTGAGGAACCCGGCGGCATTGGGCTCTATAGGCGGACGCACATCTGGATACGATACCAGGCTTCTAATGAGGAGAGTTTATTCGTACTTCAATGGTGATCAGAAGCGGGATATCGAAACGAATATCCTTAACTATGAACCTGAATGGGAGAAACGTAAAGACGCCATAAAATATCGGGGTCATAGTCAGCACTTTGCACTCTCAGCAATTCCTGACCAGATGCTTTCGCAGGAAGGCAAGAAAAGACTCCAAGAACTGGAGAGAAAATTTGGGAAGCATGAAGATACGCCGCCAGAACCAATGGAGGCTATTTGTGTTGGTCCGCCATTGCCGGACAACGCATATGAGAGTATGACTTTAGATCAGTGGTTAAGCTCGTTTTATGAATACGATGATAGCACATCTTGGGACGCACCGAGAAAAAGTTTCTTGAAAGGCGGCGTTGTTGAACATTCCCGTGCCTTTAAGGCAACAATACAGAAGAAACCCGATTTCTTCTATGACTTTGTTGTCGGTCTTAAAGATAAGAACGTCTCATCCAATTATATTTATAACGCAATCGAAGGTTTTATTGAGGCTGGATATGAATACGACAAGATCAGAATATTGATCTTGCATTATGCTGATATGTCTGAAAACGATGTGCGCAGGGCCATTATTCGAGCCATTGAAAGCCTTGATAAACGCGAACCCATCAATGGCGGCTTGCTTGAAATATTGACTCAATATGCACTGAATGATCCAGACCCGGAGCGCGAGTTGCACACTATCAAGACAGATGGTGGCCCTTACTACTACGGCGGTGAGGCGCTGAGCTATGGAATTAATACTGTCCGCGGCAGTGCTACAATGGCAATCACACATCACGGATTTAGAACATCTGATCCAGACAGAGTTTTCGAAATACTTGAGGGAATAGCCAGAGATTCTTTCATTTCTGTAAGAGCTTGCCTATTAGTAGACTTGCACGGAATGCTCAGATATAGCAGACATCGAGCTTTTGCTATTTTTCGAGAAGGCCTTCGCGATATGAGTCCAGAATTGCTTAAATATGCCGGCAATTTTCTATGGTATTTCATGCATAAAGGAGACTGCTGCACGGAACCACGCGATATTATTCGAAATGCATTACGGAAACTCTTGAAGTGGCTTCGAACGAAAAACTTCAAACTCTTCGAAAAATCCACCTACTGCACATTGATCCCTGATAGCTTCAGAGCTATTACCCCATATTTGGAGAAAATGGCACTAATTGATGACCATGACGCTTCAAAGTCAGCTGGTCGAATAGCGATGATAGCTTATATCGACAGTTTTGAAGGATCGTCATCTTTCCTAAAGAAAATTATCAGACAGGGCAAGAATGTGCGGATTGGTATCGCCGACGTTTGTATGGCAAATATGACTACCAAAAAATTTAAGGAGAAATGCGCACAAGTATTGACACAGCTACTTGCTGGTTATTTGAGTGACGTAGATGAATCTGTTGCATGGCATTTCCACCAAACTGATTCTCAGGATTTCATGGTTTATTATCCGTTCCTTCTGCAAATAAGTGCTCATATAAACGAAAGACGAGATCTACATTTTGTTATGGAATATCTGTCAAAGAGCGTCTCTGAGCATCCCAAAGAGTGCATAGAGATTATGAAAAATATTGTCCAGCTT
>JAKAKQ010000275.1 GCA_021813425.1 Nitrospirota bacterium | reverse complement strand
AGGGGTTCTCCTTTGGAGTCTTTCTGCACAGCAGCCTTAACCGGATTGGCTCTCAGGTCAAAGGCATAATTCCTATGAGAAAGAAATGACGGTGAAATCTCATTGACGGCAAAGCCATCAGGCGGACACCATTGAGGCCGTGTTGGTTCTTGCTTTGATATAACCCACAATCTGAAAGCACCTTCAAGCGAATCAATTCTGGTAAGAAACCCGATTTCTGTCCGCTTCTGATCTGGAACATCTGGAAAACAATTCCACAGCTTTTTGTGCCATGCGTAGTTGTCCAATATACCTTCAGAACGAGCTGTTTCCATTTTAACTTCAAGTCGTACAAGCCAGCTCATACATCCTCCTCATCGTCAGTGACAACCCCGGGCGTCCAGAATTTTGCAGCCCATTTAGTTCTTGTAATGTCGCCCCAGTCTTTGAACCAGTTTGCCAGATCAGTTTCCAGTTGAGCATAGTTGATCCGAACATCTTGAATTTTTGCCATACGCACCATCCCATATATGCGAGATCTCAACTCATCCGGGGTTTTGGCTGATAGAAGATGTTGAAACCGGCGCTCTGTCGGGGTGAGCTTGTTATCACTTGTACTCTCATTTCGCTCAGTCTGAATAGCGTTGCAGGTTGTTCCAAAATTTCCTGTAAATGCTTCCTCCGGGTGAGTTGCATATAGCCCTGCAATAAAGGCCGAGATATCTTCGTCAATCTTAACCCCAATGCGATGCAATGCAGGCCAGGCCCGGTGCTTCTTGTTTTCAACAAGTATGCAGCGAAGATTAGCCATCATCCCCCGGTCATCTCTTGCCTTACACTTGCGAAGTTCTTCGAGAAGTCTACTCATACTTTTCCCTCCTTATTTTGATCTATATCAGGTTCGTTATATTTTGGTGTTAGTTTCTCCCAGCCTTTGGCAAAAGCGCGCATCTGTCGTGGTATTTCTTGTCCGCAGGCTGTACTATATGCTTCACGGGCAGCGTTGTATAACATTGTTCGCCATGCCTTCAAAGTTGGCTCAAAATCGTCTGAACCGATTGCATTAATGTGATTCATCAAAAGTGGAAGATTCTTCTCTGTGGTAGTCCAATAATGTAATGTTGCAATAGAATGCAGCATTGCTCGCAATTCAGCCTTGCTCTTTGCTTGTTTCAATCGTCTTTCCCAATAACCATCTATTTCCTTTCGATACTCTTCAATGGCACCCCCCAATGTCCATGCTACGGCTTCAGCTTTATTTACTTCATGCTCATATGCAACTGATCCGATAGAGGACATTAGAGCTGCTGGAATAGGAAAAACTGATTCAACCAGATCAACTATTTCTGCGGGTTGTTTAGGATTCGTCATCATTGCATTTACGGTAATGTCGCAGGCTTTTGTATCAGGAATATTAAGCAAACAAAGCGGACCTCGATTTGAGCCTGATAAGTCTTTTCGACGCACTGTCAAGGCATGCAGCTCTCTCCAAATGGCAATGTTCGGCCTTACAGACAGCAATTCACGCTCATTATTTTTATTCATCACCATAGTAGCAAAGATATCAGGATGAAAAGTATTTTTCTCATCTTGATACTTCGGATAAATAAAGCCTGCGCCGAGCAAGACCCTTTTTCGATCTTCATTTACACGAAGAATACGAGTTTGAGGCACAAGTCTTCCAATGTGTGTTTGCGTTGCATTATGAATTGACGTTTTGTCATACGGCGATTTTATAGGCATTTCCCATAAAGGCTTGCCCAGCCAGTCTGTTGAATCGCCATAGATAAACTTCAAGTCCTTATATGTGCTGATATTCAAATGTATTGTTTCACGAAGATTCTTGCCTCTTATGAAGGTGTATAAAATAGACTTACCTGAACAGGGTCCTCCTTTGGGGTTAGGTGGCTTCTTCATTTCAAAATCACCCCAAAGTCTTGATGAGGCTTTGCCGCCAGCTACAAAGAAATTTTGAAACGTCAGAAGGTTGAGAGTAATTTCCGCATCGGAATATTCGGTCAAGTCAGTACCATTTGATTCATGGTCAAAGAGCGTTGAGTTTATTCCACTTGCGCGAGTAAAACATAACCTGCTTAGCGGTGTCCAGCCTTTTTCGTCATCAGCAGAGTCGTCATCTTTGTCTAACGGAAGAAGATTCAACCCTGCAACCTGCAGCCACGGTTTGTCCTTATGAAACAGTTCAAATGAATCTTTCCAGTGTTTCAGATACTTCTGCACTACGTCAGGCATGTGCTTCGGCACATCGATCCAATCATCATACTTCTTTGGCCCATCAAGGGCGGCATGAGCTACACATAGAAAAAGCCGCATCAGGGCTACACGTTCATGCGGACGAACGGCAAGATCAACGTACTTATCGCCCTCTGTAAGCACGCTGCACAGGCTTGCTAAATCTCGCTTACCAGATATAGTAACCACCGGTACCCACGGTTCAAAGGCAACATTCATACTTCCTCCTTTCCCGACTTTCCTTTTATTACAAGTCCCATTTTATTTGAATAGAACAACTTGATTCCGCTCTTTAAGCCTTGCACTTCAACCGTCCCATCAGTATTAACTTTGCCAACAGTTTGTTTGCCATAAAGGTAATCGGCAAAGCTATCGCACGGGACAATATGCTCAAAGCAATATTCAGGGACTTTTACAAGATTTCTGTGAATCGCCTGAGCAGTAGGCAGCAGAAACTTGTCTGAGCCAAGCTCAGCAGATGTGTCATCAACAAACGTTGCGCTCTTTTTTCCAAGAATTCTGCAGAGGATAACAGGAATTGTTTCAATTTCATTGATTCGCGTCTGATTTCCCTCTACATCTTCAAGAGGAGGCTGCCAAATGTTTGCGCTCATTAAGGCCTTCAGCTTTTTTGCAGAATCTGTCCCGAACCACTCATTGTAGAGTTCCTGCCATGAAGAAGGATCATCCCAGCGAGTTTCGTAGGTAGACTCAATCAGACTGCGTATCTGTAATGGAACTTCTATTTCTGGTTGTAATTCCCAAATCTCAAGAGAACGTAGCAGAGCATATGGAGCATAGATATTCGACTTGCTTCCAAAAACGGCTTTAATCTCTTTTGGCTTCATCATGCGCATTTCATCAAGTGACGTTGTCTCTTTAAGGATACATATCCGTGCGACATCAGCCGGACGATGCGCCCGCTCATGCCGCCAGAGCCGTCCGAGCCGTTGAAGGAGCATATCAGTTGGCGCAAGCTCGGTAATCAGAAGGTCGGCATCAAGGTCAACACTCTGTTCAACAATCTGCGTCGAGACGAGAATTGACCCACACCTTGTAATGCCGCTTTTACCAAAACGCTCCATCCACTTGTCTTCTATTTTCTCACGTCTCCAGAAAGGAAAACGTGAGTGAAGAAGACCAAGCGGAAATTCATCACCTATCAATTCCTTAAATATCTTGTATTGTTTTTGAGCCTCATCGACAGTGTTGCATACCCAAAGTACAGCC
The DNA here is from genome assembly GCA_021813425.1 of Nitrospirota bacterium. Lineage (GTDB taxonomy): Bacteria > Nitrospirota > Thermodesulfovibrionia > Thermodesulfovibrionales > UBA6898 > JAKAKQ01. Next base: position 3,429 of record JAKAKQ010000275.1, on the reverse strand, counting down.
CCGCTTTTTCTGGCAAGCGAAATAGCCACATCAGTAGCGTTGGCCTTGGATATAAAGTCCACTTTAACGGTGCGAGGCTCAGAAGACAGAGCTGTTACGGGTTCAAGCTCCACACCTTCGTTTCGACCTGTAATGAAAGGATAGGGCAAGCGCGCATCGTTTGAAGCATTGCCTGGAAGAGAAACTATTTCCCCAAGCCGCTTTCCTGATAATGTGGCGGAAAGCACGATTACCGTACAGCCCAAGGTCTCAAGAGTTTTAATCAGAGCGTCTATCAATGTCCCGGTGTAAAGATCATAAGAGTGGACCTCATCGAGAATTACCACCTTACCTGCAAGCGCGAAATGACGGACAAAAAAGTGTTTTGCCGCCACGACACCGAGCAGCGCCTGATCAATTGTGCCGACACCAAAAGGAGCAATAAGGGCTCGTTTTGCCGAGGAGAACCAATCCCGTCCTGTTTTTGCATCGCCTTCGTCCTTTTCGTAGATCGATGAAGCCGGTTGGATAGCAGGCGTTTGATCCATGAGCCACGAATTAGCGTGAATCAGTCTGCTTGCGTTTGCCTCAGGGGCAATACGCGTTACAAACTCTTTCATACGCAAGTGCATTCGATTACTTGTTGCCTGAGTGGGAAGCGCGAAATAGATGCCGGTTGCTTTACCTGCGGAAAGCAAATTATAAGCTGCCCAGAGTGCAGCCTCAGTCTTACCCATTCCCATAGGGGCCTCGACAACATACACGCCCGGCCCGCTGATCATGGCGATTGTTTTCTCTTGCATTTCGTTTGGAACCCAGCGCTCGTCAGGCTTTTCCTTCTCATGAAATAAGTCATGAAATGAGAGATTGGGGACTATCTCAGGTTTTCTAAAACCGATAAAATCAAGCGCGTTGCGGGCATTCAAAAAACTGTCATCACCATGAGTTTTACGTTCAGGAGAGAAGAAACGCTCATCCGAGCCTATCCAGTCAGCAACAGACGTAAGTCCTGCAAACCACCAAATGGCAGGGGATTCATCCGTCAGAGTAACAGCATTTTCTCCCTGAAGTGCAGTCCAAAGCTGTTCAGCGCATCTTTGACGTTCACGGTCCCAATCAATGCCACTTTCGTTTTCTGAAATAGGGTTGATTTTATAACCTCGCGGATTCGGAATATATTTAATGCGGCCGTGATGAGCTCCAAGAACTGAAGCCAGATATAGTGCCGAGTCACTTGATACGCCTATTTTCAAAAGGAAATCCTGAATGGTTGCATGGGATACTCTGCCATGATCATTTTCCAGTACATCCCAGCGATATCTTCTATCAATATCAGGTAGCTTGTTTTCCTCAAGCCAGGCGTTGCATTTTCGCTGAAAACCCGGCGTTATCTTGCCGAGGTCATGGAGAGCGGCAAGAGCAGCAATAATATTTGATCGCAATTGAAATCGTTCAAGAAGTCCCGGCATAAGGTCGGCGATACACTTCGCCACGCATCCGACGTTCAGCATGTGGTCGTAAACAGAAATGCCCGGCTTATCATCAGAAGTAGTCTTAGCCCAAAAGTATGTCATGCCGCACCCACCGCCGCTACATCCAGGCAGTGATACGGCAGAAGATGATATCCCGCCCCATCTTTTTCCGCCTTTCCCCAATACTTAAAATACAACGGCAGTGCGTTCATATTCCTGTCATCTCCCTCCATATCTCCGCCACCATTCTGGCATCGCTGAGCGCTCGATGCCGCTGTCCTCCTTCAGGAAGCTTGCCGAATAGGGCGCAATATACGTTCTCCAGCCGGTAATTGCGAAGACGCGGCAGTCTGGCCTTACTAAGCTCAAGGGTGCAGATATATCGGTTGTTTAAGGCCATACCCAGGCGTGAAAATTCATACCGCAGAAAAGTCATATCAAAGACGGCATTGTGGGCTACGAGGATACTGTTGCGGATGAACTCCTTGAAACGTGGCAATACATCCTCTGCCTTTGGCTGATCAGAAAGTAACTCGTTTGTTATTCCGTGGACCAGGCTGGCTTTTAAGGCAATGCGCTTTCTCACGTTTATGAGGCTATGGAACTCCTGCGCATTTCTGCTTCCTGACAGCATGACCGCGCCGATCTCGATCACCCTGTTGCCTTTGTGAGGCAGAAGTCCGGTGGTTTCGAGATCAAAGGCAACGATCCCGGCTCCGGCTGCATGTGTAATCGGTTTATCAGGACTCAAAGAAAGGTCCCCTCCTTTCTGTTTCTAATCCTATTTTACTCCCCTACCTCCCCCAAAGCATGTCCTATGTTTTTATTATTTCTTCAAACACAATTATACTCCAACCATCCGAATTACAATGTTTTATTTCTGTTTTTGGAATGCAAACTCTTTTAGTACTGTCAAAGCCTTTTTTATCTCATCCGTTTGCGGCAGTGTTCTGGAAATCCTGTTTATGTAGTCCCTTTCTATCAGTAATCTGAAGGAGGTCTTAAAATGCAGGTCATAGACCCATGAAAGCTGCGTGAGTTTAAAATCATTCAGAGTCTTCAGGTCTGCAAGAGATGCAAGTTTTTTATCATAAAGACATGAAAGAACCTTCTCTGAATATTCAGGGAGATCAAGCAGGCCGAGTCCGATAGCAGAGGCACGCTCCTTCTCATCACTTTCGAAATATTCCGAGAATACACGCCATATGTCCAGTTTATCGGCATCACGTATTAATTTCAAAAAGAATATGATCCTGCGATCCTGGAGATCCGGTATTGCAAAGGCATTATGGAATTTTACTGAATTTATAATCAGCTCCTGCTCATTTACAGGAAGGTTTTGAAGGACCTTTTCTTTCTCCAGGACCTCTGCACCGAGTTTGCCGTGGTTTACAGAAATGCTGTCCCTGAATGTCCTGTATTTTGCGTACTGTGGAAATCTTCCAACATCATGAAAAAGTGCTACAGCATCGGCCAGCATTATCTCGTTCCGGCTTAATGACTGTTCATTTACTATTAGAATAATATTCTCACAGACATTATAGGTATGTTCTACCTTGAGTGAAATATTTTTTTGATCCCCTTCATCTGAGGAATAAAAGGATCTGCTGTAATCAATAAACCACTTTTTCAGAGATTTTAGATCTTCATTTAACATAAATTTTCAAACCACTAACCCGGATTATTCATAAACTATGTATAACCGGACAGGACATAATATTTTCGCTCATTCTCGGTCTTCGACCTTCCCGATAGCTATCGGGACCAAATAAAACCGCTTAAATACTATGTCCTGTCTGTATTCGAGAAAATTTATGAATAAAGTGGGCTAACTCATAAACAGACTCTATTTAAGATTTTATATTACACGTGATAGTGTACCATGAAACAGGCAATAGCCGGACTTAGCAGATGTTGTACTTGCCGGATGAAAGATCTTCGCAGAATCTGGAGATATCAGAGAGTTCTTTTTCTATGA
>JAKAKQ010000142.1 GCA_021813425.1 Nitrospirota bacterium | reverse complement strand
TCATGAGATTCTTCGCGGAGTTTACCCTGAGCACAAGATGAGATTCTTCGCTTCGCTCAGAATGACAAACGAAGGGCTCAGAATGACATTTAGTGTTTTCAGTGTTATCCGCAACAGAAACTATTTAATAACATGTTCCTGTGAAATATTGTCAACAAACATCTCAACCAGTTCCGGATCAAACTGGGTTCCTGCATTACGTTTCAGTTCTGCTTTCGCCTCTTCAAAACTCACAGGGACTTTGTATGAAGATGTATTTATCATGGCGTCAAATGCCTCGGCAATCGCAATTATTCTTGCCTCAAGAGGGATTTCCTCGCCCTTCAACTTTGCAGGGTAGCCAAAACCGTCATATCTCTCATGATGGTGAAGAATGAAAGGAGCGATCTCAGCATAGAAATTGATCGGCTTGATCATTTCATATCCTACAACAGGATGCTTTAAAAATTCTTCCCTTTTGAATGCATCATCGGATTTGATTTTCAGGAAACCGACATCGTGAAGGAGGGAGGCGAAATAAAGCCTCTTTTTTTCTTCTTCTGACATATTCAGAAACCTCGCAATTATATTGCTGTATCTGGCAACTCTTCTTGAGTGTCCTCTTTTTTCTGAGATATGAAAATCTATGGCCTCAAGCAGCATTTCAGTAAGATGAATCTCGTAATTCTTCTGGTCTTCATAAAATTTTGTTTTTATTATAGACAGCGCAGCCTGTTCAGCAAGATAAACAATGATATCCTCGTCCCTTTCCCTGTAAGCATATCCGTCCTTCTTGTTTAGAAGTTCTATCACACCCACGATGCCTGATTGCGTTTTTAGGGGTACACAGAGTATTGATTTTGTCCTGAATCCGGTTATAGCATCAATTTCAGGATTGAATCTCTCATCTTTTGAGACGTCTTCCAGGCGAACCGGAAATCCGTTTTGTGCCACCCACCCGGTAATGCCTTTCCCATTCTCTACAGATGTCCCGACAAGTTTTGAAGCGGACTCCCCTCTTACTATCTTGAATGTCAGGTTATTATTTTCGTCGATCAGCAGGATTGAGCCTGCCTCTGACCAGGTAATGGACAAGGCGTAATCCATAATTTTCTCAAGCAGGATGTCACCATAAACTTCCTCCCTTAAATCCCTTGTAATATTGAGTATCCTTTCGAGTCTGTTACTGTAGTCCTCAATGATGCGGAGCACGTGTCTCGATATTCTGATTGAGAGATACAAGCAAATGAGACCAAGGAGAAAAGTCATACTTATAATATAGGTAAAAGAAATGTTATACAGTAAACTCAGGAACGAAGATAATGGTTTATATGAAAATATGAAGATTATTCCGAAAAGAGTCAGAATAACAAATGTTACAATGGAGATCGTGAGATTGATTTTTTTGCGTATTTCTATGATAGCTGAATTTTTAGTTGTAGAACTCTCTTCAAACATACTAAACTTTACTGTAGAATATAAAAGATGTCAATGGCAATGATTTTATTAACAATAATTTTAGATTTATTGAAGATAAAAACAGGGGTCTGTCAAAGAGGCTTGATTAATCAGATGATAAATCATGGGATCAAAATAAATGAGGATAATAAAAAAGAATAACGAAATATCAGGGTTCCTGAAAAAACTGTGGTTGCGCAATGCGGAGGATAATTACTCCGTTGGGCATACGGTCAGAGAGATACTGGCGGATGTAAAGGATAACGGGGACAGGGCAGTACTTAAATATACCCGAAAATTTGATTTTGGAAAGGCCAAAAAGTTAAGGATCAGTGATGCCGAGATTTCAAGATTCTCAGACAAGACAGACCCTCAGGTCGTAAAGGCCCTCGAGATCTCTTCAAGGAGAATAAGAAAATTTCATGAGAGGCAGATAGAACGTTCGTGGTCTTTCATAGAAAGAGATGCTATGCTCGGGCAGATCATAAAGCCGCTCAGGAGGATAGGGGTTTATGTGCCCGGCGGTAAGGCTGCTTATCCGTCGACTGTATTGATGAATGTAATCCCTGCCCAGGTTGCTGGCGTAAAAGAGATCGCTCTGTGTGTCCCTGCACCAGATGGACAACTCAACCCGTATGTAATGGCAGCAATAAGAATGCTTGATGTCAGAGAGGTTTACAGGATAGGCGGTGCGCAGGCTGTCGGTGCTATGGCATATGGTACTGAAAGCATAAGAAAGGTAGATAAGATAGTAGGCCCGGGGAATATCTTTGTAGCGACTGCCAAAAAAATGGTCTTTGGACTGGTTGATATAGACATGATCGCAGGACCAAGTGAGATACTCATAATCGCTGATGATTCCGCAAATGCTTCGTTTGTAACTGCCGACCTTTTGAGTCAGGCAGAGCATGATGAACTTGCCTCATCAATCCTTATTACGAATTCCAGGGACCTCGCTGACAGGGTATCCAGAGAACTCAAAATACAACTTTCGAATCTTAAAAGAAAAAAGATCGCAGAGGAATCCATTAATAATTATGGGGCTATAATAATCGCAAGAAATATAAAAGATGCCGTGCGGTTTTCAAATCAGATAGCACCAGAGCATCTTGAGATAATGACCGAAAAACCGATTAATGTTCTTCCCATGATCGAAAATGCAGGTGCTATATTTTTAGGGCCATGGACTCCTGAATCTCTCGGAGACTATTCAGCCGGTCCGAACCATACACTTCCGACAGGAGGGACGGCACGGTTCTTTTCACCTCTCGGCGTTTATGATTTCTCCAAACGTTCAAGTCTCCTGGGTTTTACCAAAAAGGGATTCGAAAAAATATCGAAGGTGGTTGAGAAGATCGCAGACATTGAGGGACTGGAAGCACATGGCAACACAATAAGGATAAGGTCCTCGGTCCGAAATAAGGGCAAGGCTAAAAAACTAAACATACATAATTAAGGAAGGAATATCTCATGAAATCCAAAATTAAAATTTTAAGGCTCGGTCTTCCAAAGGGAAGCCTGCAGGAATCCACGCTAAAACTTTTCAGAAAGGCAGGCTATCACATATCTGTATCCAGTCGCTCGTATTATCCTTCATTTGATGATCCTGCGATTGAATCCATGCTGATAAGGGCGCAGGAAATGGCCAGGTATGTGGAAAACGGCATACTGGATTGCGGCCTTACCGGTTATGACTGGATAATGGAGCAGGGGGCAGATGTCCATGAGGTTGCTGAATTAAACTATGCAAAGGAAGGATTAAGGCCTGTTAAATGGGTAATAGCCGTGCCTAATGATTCAAAGATAAAAAGCGTAAAAGACCTTGATGGGAAAAGGGTAGCTACTGAGCTTGTAGGGTTTACAAAAAGATACCTTAAGGCAAAGAAGATAAAAGCAGAAATAGACTTTTCCTGGGGTGCTACAGAGGTTAAACCCCCCCACCTTGCAGATGCAATAGTGGAGTTGACAGAAACAGGGGCATCTCTAAGGGCCAACAATCTCAGGATAGTAGAGACGATACTGGAATCAAGCACGAGGTTTATAGCTAACAAAAAAGCGTGGCACGATAGATGGAAACGACAGAAAATGGAGAATATCGTTATGCTCCTTAAAGGTGCTCTTGCTGCAGAGGAAAAGGTCGGGCTTAAGATGAATGTTTCCAAAAAGGACTTGAGGCGCGTTATGAGCCTTCTGCCTGCGATGCATTCTCCCACAATATCTGCTTTGTCTGACGAGGGATGGTATGATCTTGATGTGGTCATAGATGAAAAGATAATCTGCGATCTTATCCCGAAGCTGAAGAAGGCCGGCGCATCCGGCATCGTTGAATATCAACTGAATAAGGTTATTCCTTAGAGGTTTTTGTACGGCAGGTGAATATTATTTTATTCAGCGTTTCATTTTTATTCCGGTGATCAGTACAGTATCATTGATAATCCTGGATGCGATTTTTGAAAATCCTGTCATTTTAAGCCAGGATGATATTTCCTTTACCGTATAGGTTCTGCCTCTTTGTGTATTGACGAGCATGTTTATGGCGAAAACAGCGCCTGTTACAGGATTTGCCCTTGTCTCATCGAGATAGAATTCCTGTATTACGACCCTCCCGCCAGGATTAAGAGAACTGTAACTTTTCCTTAGCATGGAAAGGCATTCGTCCTGACCATAGGCATGGAAAATCTGGGATATGAAAATCAGGTCATAGTTATTGCCGAGATCGTCTTTTGTGAAATCACCGGGCAAGAGCCGTATATTTTCTGTAAGGCCGGCGTTCTTTATAAGAGTTTCTGCAATTTTCAGGGTTTCAGGGTAATCAAAAAGCGTAACCCCTATCTTCTTTTTGGCAAAGGCCATGGAATATGTACCGGGACCTCCGCCAAGGTCGAGCAGCCTCTTGACACCGTTAAGGTTAATGTTGTTGAGCACATTCTTGACTTTCAGGGTTGCCAGGTTATGCATTCCGAGGATGAACGATTCATGGTTATGCGATTTTCTGTAGGGCATGCCTGTTTTTAAGACCGTATCAAGTCCTGACCAGTTATCCCACAGCGTATTCTGGTGGCTGAGTATGTCTCCCTGATACCCGGACTTCCCCTTAACAAGGTATTTTGAGGCCACAGAAGCATTCCTGTACAGGTTTCTTTGCTTTTTTAAAAGGCCGAATGCAACAAGACTATTCAGCAAGAATTCTGTTGCCCTGCTGTCTGAATCAATTTCCCTTGAAAGCCGTTTTGCAGTTTTCCAGCTGCCTTCAAGATTGTCAAAAACCCTGTAATTATTGGCTGTCATAATAATCCTTGCAGATGTAAATGATGAAACCTGCCTGAGCCAGACTGAATCTTTCAGGCCTTTTTTAATCATGAAATGCGCTCTTTATAGACTTTAATGGCCATCTCTTTTTTCAGGCCGTCAATATAGGACTTGACTGCCCTGTCTTTCATGTCGTTTGTCATTGCCTCTTTAATGGCCTTCAGGGTCTGTTCATCTGCGGACATATTGCCTAATTCATTTTCAGGAATGCTGACTGACAGTTCAATGACATGGCTTATTTTTTTTGTTAGAAGTTCCTGCCTTTTCATGGATTCATAATACTCAGGAGTTATCCTCGAAAGTCGTAGGGTGTTCTGATAGACCTCATTATCAAAGACCCCGTTTTTCATGAATGCAGGCTCATGGATTATAGCCTCATTCAGCTCTTCATCGCTTACTTTAATGCCATTTTTTTCAGCTGCAATAAGCAATACCTTGCTGCTTATCAGGGAATCCAGGATATTTTCCTTGAGTTTGAGTTTTTTCTGCATCTCTTCATCAAATTTTTCCTTATAGAGGTCTCTGTAGAATTTGTAAGCCCTGTCATATGCCCTCCAGTATTCTTCTCCTGTTACCCTGTATTTGCCTACCTCCGCAATGATGTCCTGATCGCCATTTTTGTCGACAGTTCCAACTCCCCAGAAGATAAAAGAGAGTATCACAATAAAAAAGAGAACATAAAAGTATTTGGCATGGTGCCTCATCATTTTAAGCATCTAATCAGTACCTCCCTGAAAAATAATCATTAAGAATTTCTCTATGGTCAAAGGCCATTTTATCAGGCAGGTTATCCTTTTTAAAGATGCCTGCCTCTATAGCATCGTCAGCAGCCTCTGCTTTTCCCGAAGCCTCAGCGATGAAAACAGTAGAGATCGTGTGCTGTCTCGGGTCCCTCACAGGGTCTGAGTAGCTGTGGAACTGCCTGATGAGTTTGATATCTAACCCGGTCTCTTCCCTTGCCTCCCTTACCGCAGCATTTTCGAGAGTTTCTCCATAATCGACAAATCCTCCAGGGAGTGCCCAACCTTCAGGAGGATTTTTCCTTTTTATCAATATAATTCCATCCATGTATTTTATTATAACGTCTACTGTGGGAAGAGGATTCCTGCGGTTACTGGCTGTTTTCAAACCTTATATCTACGTCCTTCTCAGGAACTATGGTCGATATCGCATGCTTATAAATAAGCTGCTGAGATGCTTCCTTTAAAACAATTACAAAAGTGTCAAACCCTTTTACAACCCCTTTCAAACGCACCCCGTTTGTCAGATATACTACGACCGGCACCTTATCCTTCCGCAACTGGTTCAGATAATTATCCTGAAGGCTCTGAGTTTTGTTGTTGGACATCCCCCTACTCCTTATTATTATTTTTATCTAACATAAATTATTTCTCTTATTTATGCAAGAGCTTTCAAATCTTCAGTATCTCAGGATGAGATTTTTCAAGAACAGCCTTAATCGCATTAAAAATATCCACGCTGCCGGATATCCCTGTTATATCGATCCATTCCACCCCCTCTTCATTCCTGAACCACGTGAATTGTCTCTTTGCGTATCTTTTGGTATTTCTCTTTACGAGGTTAACCGCTTCTTCTTCAGTGCTCTCTCCGTTTAGATGCATTGCAAACTCTTTGTACCCGATCGCCTGCATAGGTGTTTTATCGGGGTGTATTGACAGAACTGCCTTTACTTCTTCAATAAGCCCTTCCATCACCATCTTATCAACGCGATTTTCAATAATGCCATACAGTTCCTTCCTGTCCCTGGTCAGCCCGATTTTAATGAATTCGTAAGGGAGGGGTCTGGTCAGTTTTATCTGCAAAGAAGACATCTTCTCCCTGCCCTTAAGACATACTTCTATAGCCCTCACGATCCGCCGCGTGTCATTTTCTTCTATCTTCTTTGCGGTGTCAGGGTCGATTTCAAGAAGGTAAGAATATAAGGATCCTCTTTCTTCCTCCTCTGCAGAAAGCAACTCTTCCCTCAGTGTCCAGTCTGCTGAAGGGCCGCTGAAAAGGCCTCTTGTAATCGCTTTTATATAAAGTCCTGTCCCTCCGACTATTAAAGGGATCTTTCCGCTCTTGTGAATGCGTTCGATGATCGGGACCACTGTCTTGATATACTGACCTGCGCTGTAAGGTTCAGAAGGCGGGACAATATCAATCATATGGTGTCTGAT
>JAKAKQ010000145.1 GCA_021813425.1 Nitrospirota bacterium | reverse complement strand
GTGACAGTAAAGGGTCATCTCAGAGAATTTGATGCAGTATCAAAAGCAAATGAGGATATCAAAACAGGAAGCCGGATAAGAGTAATAGATATTAATGGCAGAATATTGGTTGTTGAAAAAATTTAGATTTAGAAAGGAGAAGCTATGTTAGGAATGGGTCTATGGGTTTTTCCGATTTCAGCAATAATCATTCTCGTTGTATCAACGTTTGTTTTTCTTGCGTCACGATATAAAAGATGTCCATCCGATATGATCCTTGTCGTATACGGTAAAGTCGGCGAAGGTCAATCTTCAAAATGTATTCACGGAGGCGGAACGCTTGTCTGGCCTCTTATTCAGGATTATGCTTTTATGAGCCTCACGCCTATGACGATAAATATACCTTTGCAGAACGCCCTTTCCATGCAGAATATACGCATCAATGTCCCAAGCACATTTACGGTGGGCATCAGCACGGATAACTCGATTATGAACAATGCCGCTGAACGACTTTTGAATTTGCCTACTTCCAAAATAGAAGACATGGCAAAAGAAATAATCTTCGGCCAGCTCAGGCTCACTGTTGCATCCCTTACTATTGAACAGATAAATCAGGACAGGGAAAGCTTTCTTGAAGCTGTACGGAAAAACGTCGAACCGGAACTTAACAAGATTGGGCTATATCTTATAAATGTCAATATCACGGATATTACCGATGAATCCATTTACATCGAGAGCATCGGCAAAAAAGCCGCTTCGGAAGCGATTAATAAAGCCATAGTCGATGTCGCTGAACAGGAAAAACTCGGCGCAATAGGTCAGGCCGTAGCAAACAAGGAAAAAGAGATAAGAGTCGCCGAAAACGTAGCTGAATCGGAAAAGGGGAAGAAAAGGGCGGAAGCCGACAGGCGTGTTTTTGTCCAGCAGCAGGAAACATCTGCTACTATCGGTGAAGCTGTAGCGAACAAGGAAAAAGAGATAAGAGTTGCCGAAAACGTAGCCGAATCGGAAAAGGGGAAGAAAAGGGCGGAAGCCGACAGGCGTGTTTTTGTCCAGCAGCAGGAAGCCGAGGCCATAAAAGGTGAAAACATGGCCAAGGCCGATATAGCTTCTGCCGATGCGGAACTGGCAATGAAACAGGCTGCCGCCTTGAAACTGGGAGAGGTTGCAAAACGCGAGGCCCAGGTTGAAATACAAAAGGCACAATACAAGGCTGAACAGGAGCGCCTGAATGCTGAAGAGGTTGTAAAGAAGGAGATAGAAAAACGTAAAATTGAAATTGCCGCCGAGGCTGAGGCCGAAAAAATCCGCAGGGAAGCAAAGGGCCAGGCAGATGCAATTTTATTAAAATATGAGGCTGAGGCAAAAGGCATCAGGCAGGTGCTCGACAGCAAGGCAGCGGGATATCTTGAATTGGTCAAAAGTTGCAACGGAGACGCCAGGTCCGTCGCAACCCTGCTTATGACAGAGAAGATAGAGCATATCGTGAATATGCAAGTGGAAGCTATCAGGAATATCAAAATAGACAAGGTAACTGTGTGGGATTCTGCCGGCGGAGACAAGGGCGGTTCCTCAACTGCCAGTTTTCTTGCAAGCCTGATTAAGAGCCTTCCTCCGTTGCAGGATGTCGCAGGTATGGCAGGGCTGGAACTCCCGAAATATCTCGGAGAAATGACAAATAAAGATAAGCCTGAAAGTTAGCAGGGTAAAAGATTTGCAAAGATATCTGTCATTTTAATGATAGTATAGGTTTCCAAATGCCAAAAAAACTTATTGCCACTTTCTGTCTTAAAACCATATAATTCTTTTAGATAATCAAGAAAAGGACGAGGGGTTGAAACTAAGGCATAAGATATCGTTTTTCGTTGTGATACTGCTGGTGGTCCTGATCACTTCCATAACAGTTAAGAGCGCCAGAACAGAGGCGGACAATACTTATGAGGAGATGTCCAATTATGCAAAGATGATGGCTAAGGTCGTTGCCGTTAACTGGATTAAAGAGATCGTAGGCAACGACAGGGCGGTTAAGGATGACTTAAGCAGGCTGATAAATGTGATGATGTCTGTGGATGAAAGGATCGCATGCATAGTCATATCTGATAATAACAGGAATATTATAGCAGGGGATATCAGCAGAAAGTGGGTTGAATTCAGCGGCAGTAAGCTCGAGGCGCTGCCGAAGTTGCTCGATTCGGATCTGAAACAGGAAGGTTTCAAGACCGTATCTGTAAGCATAGATACGGACGGCGCTGTGAACGGCAATATCAGGATAATCTTCAGTTTATCTTCACTTAAGGAGAAAATCACAAGATCCCTTGTCTTATGGCTTGCAATAGGATTGAGCTTTATAGCGGTTGGTATTGCAGGGGCGTTCGTTATTGCTAATAGACTGACAGTGCCTTTAAATAAAGTGGTTGATGCAATGAGCCGTGTTGAGGCGGGCGACCTTGAACAGAAAGTCCATGTAAAGACATCTGATGAGATCGGCATAATGGCAGGGGCATTCAATAAGATGGTGGAAGGCCTGAGGGAAAGGGAGTTCATAAAGGACACTTTCTCCAGATATGTATCCAAGCAGGTTGCCGACAAGATACTCAAGGAAAAGGACTACCGGAACCTGAAGGGTGAAAAAAGGATCGTTACGGTCCTTTTTGCGGATATAAGAGGGTTTACACCTCTGTCAGAGACCCTGCCGCCTGAAAAGGTGATAGGCATACTCAATGAATATTTCAGCATTATGATAGACGTTGTCTTTAAATACGGCGGTGTCCTGAATAAATTTTTGGGTGATGCAATAATGGTAACTTACAATGCACCCCTGGACCAGAGATATCATGAACTGAGGGCAATCCTTACCGGGCTCGAGATACAGGAAAGGGTGGCAAAGATTAATGAAAAGAGACGGTTAAATGGTGAAACCCAGATAAACATGGGCATAGGCATAAACACCGGCGAGGCTGTTGCAGGAAATGTCGGCTCTTCAGAGAGGCTCGAGTATACTGTTATAGGCGCTGGTGTGAATCTTGCACAGAGGATCGAGTCAAGCACTGAAAAAGGACAACTCCATATAAGTGAAAAGACGTATAATGCAGTAAAGGACTTTATTGAAGTCTTGAGGCTCGAACCGGTTCGTGTAAAAGGCATTTCAGAGCCGGTTCAATTATATTCAGCAATAAAGGCAAAAGTGCCGGAGGATTTTTATGAGAATGGTTAAATTGTTTTTTATGGCCGCCTTGTCAGTAATTTTTATGACTAACTGCACCGGCAAGGAGCAGGCAAAGGAAGAAAAGATAAGGATCACGATCGACCGTCAGGATGAAAAGACAAAAGAAGAGGCAAAATCACCGGAACAACCTGCCGAGAAAAAAGAACCCGAAAAAAAGCAGGAACAGATCGCCAGGGAGGAAGTTCCAGGCAAGAAACCTGCTCCAGCTCCTGAGAGATTTGAAAGGAGAAGAAAAATGTTGCCACAGCGTGAAGAATATCCAAAAGAAGGCAGAATAGATGAGCACATGGACTTCAAGGCAGTTGCAGAGAATCTCAGCCTGGACTTCCATACAAAAGATGAAATAAGAGAATACTGGTTTAAGGTGAAGGGGAAAACCGTTGCCTGGAAGGGAAAGGTCCATAAAGTAAAGACCGGTGAGCGGGGTGTTATGATAATGGTTAATAACCCTGCCGCAAAATCTGAGAAAGGATTTAATATTGTCCTTCTCAAAAAAGATGGTGAGAAGGAATTTGGATCCGTTTCAGAGGGCCAGCCTATAAAGTTCAGGGGAACACTTACTAAATTTGAACCCGGCAGGGATGGAGGAAGTCCCGTTATTATTTTGACAGGGGCACAGATACTTTAATAAACATTACACCCTTCGGTCTCTACCACAGTTACGTATTTCTGTCATTCTGGCTTGTCCAGAATCTTTCCGAGTTGTTCAGAATCCAAAGAAGGATTCCCGACAAGCGGGAATGACAAAAAAACAAATATTCAGCTTCTGATAACCCATGGTCTCTGCTGCGGAATTTTCAATTACTTGAATATCTTTTTCAGCGCTTCACCGCCGAATTCGAATACCGACCTCCCTATTGTTTCAATGGGCATTCCCAGTGTTTTTGCAAGAGAGAGGGTCATTTTCTGGATGATACTGTCACGTATGTTGAATTTCGGATTGTCAAGATCGCCTTCGATAGTGAAATCGAGAGATATCTCGTTATTACTGTCCTTAAGGAGTTTGATGACCGCAAGGAGAGGCAGACCGAGAAACCTGTTCCCGCTGTCTCTCCTGAACTCGAGGTCCCTGATGACCATCCTGCCCGGCGCTTTTATCTTCGAAGAGCTGATATTTATATTAGTGTCGACAGAAAGAAAACCCCTGGTAACCTCGACATCGCCTTTCTTCTGAAAGTACGGTCTCATTTCAGTAAGGTCCAGGTTTTTAATGCTGAGTTTGCTTTTAGTATCTTTTGTCCTGAGATTTATCCTGCCGTTGCCCTTTAAAATTCCTTTTCCCATTTTCCCGGGGATGTTTGCGGTAATGCTGTAGTCAGAAAAGACATTATCCTGGGGAATGGCGATATTCTCGACGTCGAGCTGAATATCCCTGAGCTTTATAAGAGCAGGCATATTCGAGACCTTCCTGTCCAGATAATCTATCGAACCCTTTTTGACCTCAAGGTTTTTTACGAGAAAAGAAGAAGGCTTTTTATCGGACTTTTCCTTTTTGTCCCTCCCCCCCTCTTTTTTAGGGATCGGGAATATCATTTTCCCGCTCCTGTCAACCTCTAATAATATATAAGGGGATTCAAGGGCGAGTTCGGATACCATGTTCTCTTTTTTGAGAAGACCGATAAAATCTGCCTTTACCAGAAGTCCACTGGATTTAAAAGTTGTTCTTTTGTCAGGACGGATAATACTTAAATTCCTAACTTCAACACTGCCCCAGTGAAGTTCAATGCTCTCAACCGAGAACCCTTCTCCAAGGAATTTCTCGAGTTCATGCTTGAGTATCCTGTTTGCGTTCTTAACGAGGATGCCTGCAATTACGACAAAGCCTAATAGACAGGATATAACAACGTACAGTAAGGTTTTTTTCGTCTTCATATGGGTTTTTCCCGTTGCTTAACAGCTCAAATAATATAAGACAAACATCTCTGGTAAAGATTATACAACAAAAGATGCCGGTGTAAAAGATATAAGAGTTGGCCCAAAAATAGCGATAGGATTTCTTCATGCTGTCACTCCGGCTTGTCCGGAGTCTTTCTTAAGAAGGATTCCCGGCAAGCGGGAATGACGTGTGCGATGCAATCTCGGTGCAAAAGAGCTGGATTGCTTCGTTTCGCTCGCAATGACGATTTTCTATCGCTATTTTTGGGAGTTGGAGGTAATCTTTACAGAATTAGACGGCATATGCTAATGTTAATAACTATCAAATTCGAGGATGAAAGGTGGTGATTGGATGGGAATAGACAGAGAGAAAAAGATGACAATAATAGAAAATTACAAGGTCCATGATAAAGACACCGGGTCACCGGAGGTGCAGATTGCAATCCTGAGCGAGAGAATAGGATACCTTACAGAGCATTTCAGAACTCATACTAAGGATCACCATTCAAGGAGGGGGCTGCTGAAGCTTGTCGGTCAGAGGAGAAAATTACTCGACTATCTTAAAACTACTAACAGAGAGCGATACGATAATATTATTGGTCGGCTTGGAATCAGGAAATAGGAAAAATGACACATAATGTTGCAATTGGAATGCGTGAAAAAGAACTGAGTCTTCAGACAGGAAAAATAGCAAGGCAGGCAGACGGTTCAGTGGTCGCCCAATATGGTGATACTGTAGTGCTCGCCACGGCTGTAAGCATCAAGACCTCAAAGGAAGGCATAGATTTTTTCCCCCTGACAATAGACTATCAGGAAAAGACCTATTCCGCAGGCAAGATCCCGGGAGGTTTTTTTAAGAGGGAGGGAAGACCCACTGAAAAAGAAATACTGACTTCCCGCCTCATTGACAGACCAATAAGGCCTCTTTTCCCGAAAGGCTTCAACTGTGATACGCAGGGCATAATAAATGTCCTCTCATACGGTGACGAGAATATTGCCGATATACTCGGGATAACAACAATGTCGGCTGCACTCCATATATCGAACATACCTTTTGACGGACCTGTCGGCGCTGTAAGGATCGGGAGGGTTTCAGGTTCGTTTGTAATCAATCCTGATCTCAGGGAGGTAGAAGAGTGCGACCTCAATCTTGTTGTTGCCGGCACAGCGGATGCGGTTGCGATGGTTGAGGGAAGCGCCCAGGAAATGAGTGAAGCCGATCTCCTGGAAGCAATAGATATCGCACATAGAGAGATCAAAAAACTGTGCGAGCTCCAGAATGAGTTAAGGGAAAAGACAGGAAAAGAAAAAAGGGTTGTAGCCGAGCCGGTGACCGATGAAAATCTGAAGAATGCAGTGACGGAATTATGTCTTGAAAGGATAAAACAGGCTATTGTCATACCCGACAAAATCAGGAGACAGGATACGCTCGATGAAATAATTCATGATGTTATAGATAAATTAAATACAGGCGAAAATGATATAAGGCGGGATATTTCAGATATCTTTAATAACATAGAGAAGGATCTTGTCAGGAACATGATATTAAACGATAATATCAGGGCAGACGGCAGGACACCTGATCAGATACGTAACATTTCCTCTGATGTAGGTATACTCCCAAGAACTCACGGGTCGGCATTATTTATAAGAGGGGAAACCCAGTGCCTTGCGGTTGTAACTCTGGGGACTGCCGATGATGAGCAGAGGATAGATTCCCTTGAGGGCGAGACATCAAAGACCTTTATGCTCCACTATAATTTTCCTCCGTTCAGCGTTGGTGAAGTCAAACCTCTGAGGTCTCCCGGAAGACGCGAGATCGGTCACGGCATACTTGCTGAAAGGGCCTTGAAGGCGGTA
>JAKAKQ010000254.1 GCA_021813425.1 Nitrospirota bacterium | reverse complement strand
GCACCAAAGGACGCATTTGAAAAGATAAAATAGAGTGCATTATGATAAGATTGTTTCTTGTTTTATTCGTTTTACCCTATCCAATGGTTGGCTTTGCAGAGGTATACTGAGGAGACCTGCATGTGCATACATCATACTCTGGAGATGCATATAACAACAGCTGCACAGCAACGGTAGATGATACATGTTAAAGCAGCTAAAACTAACGGCCTGAACTTTGTGGCAATCACAGACCATTCTGAAAATGATGGCCAATTAGGAAGGATGACTCAAGATTGATGAAACCAATTGTGATGAAAATGAAAACAAATTTCAAATTCCTATTTTATTACTTTTTTATCCTTTTCCTTTTCGCTGGGTGCGGTACCTTTTTAGGTGGCAATGATACTTCGCCTCTTTCTGCCCCGGCCAACATTTCAGTAACAGCTGCAAATCAAAAGATAACCCTTACATGGGATGCTGTAGACGGTGCTGAATCATACAACCTCTATTACGGCACCAATAGCGGCGTAAACAAAGAAACCGGGATAAAGGTTTCTCAGGTCACAAGTCCCTTCACCCTATTTGACCTTCAAAACAATATTACGTTCTATCTTGTTCTAACTGCTGAAAACAACGATGGAGAGAGCGATATATCCATCGAGGCATACGCCATACCTGAGGCAAGATGGGAGAGACTTGGAGAAGGGACGAATTTTTGTGATAGCGAAGGGATCGTATCCGCCACAGCCATGTCAGAGGCTGAAGATTTATATGTTGTGTGCGCATACGGCGGATTCGAGGCACGGCAATGGCTGGATGTAAGGAAATGGGACGGAAGCATCTGGGTAAAAATGGGAGAGAACATTGAAAGAACAGATCTAAGGCTTCCTTACTGGGTCAATTATAGGCAGATCAAACTTGTCGTGGAGGATGAGGTGCCATGGATAGGTTGGGGAGAGGATATATATATGGTTGGTGAGGTGTGGATTGCCAGTTATATTAAAGTAGCCTACTGGGACGGGACAAGCTGGGTTCAGAAAGGGGATACAATCAATACAGAGGAAGCTGGCCTAAACCTGAGCGAGATTGATTTAGCCGTCAATGGAACAACTCCATATTGGGCATTTGAACATATTGTTACAGGGGAGAATGAAGACATATATGTCTATTACTGGGATGGAAGCCAATGGACCCAACTCGGTGATAGACTGGACCTGGCATATGGCGCATCTCCACAGATTACATTTGACGGAAATATGCCGTATGTGGCATGGAGGGAGTACGACAGCATTGCACATTCAAGGTCTCTTCTTATGAAATATTGGGATGGCAACAAGTGGGTTCAGTTAGGAGATGGGATAAGCCCGTCTGATGGCGGGGTATATGACTATTCGCTAAAACTGCATGACGGAATTCCATACATAGCATGGATAGGAACTGATACCCATGTTTCAGCCTGGAATGCAAATGATGCAACATGGATAACGGATGCCTATTCTATTGTTAAGGGAATATATCCTTCTGGCCTTTACCTCAAATTTATCGGTTCTACACCGTACATTATTGGGTCTAACACTGATTATTATATAGCTGCCAAATATTGGGATGGCAGTTCATGGAAGGAGGTTAACAGCGAGATTGAAACCAATAGGGCAATGCAGGGTGATGCCGCTGTATCCAACGGTAAGACCCTCTGTATATTCTGGGTAGATTATACAGATTCTGACAACATTGACAATTATGCGGGATGCGTCCCATAAAAACAGGAGGTGCGTTATGATAAGATTGTTGCTTGTTTTATTCGTTTTAGTCTCTCCGGTGGTTGGCTTTGCAGAGATATACTGGGGAGACCTGCATGTGCATACTTACTATTCAAAGGATTCAGAATTGCATGGTTTAGCGTCCACTGAACATGTCGATAAGGCATGTGAGTATGCCAAAACAAACGGTTTGAACTTTGTAGCTGTTACAGACCATTCTGAAAATGATGGATCATTAGGAAAGATGACTTCTGATCGGATCAATGGCTCCGGCATGGGAACGGTTGTTGCATTGTCCAGCGGAGAAACCCCCACTCTCAATATCGTTGCCACCGGAGATGGGGCAAATATTACCAAGGTAGAAATAATCAAGAACGGCGACGGGGCAAACCCCGTTCATACAGAAACCTTTAATCAAAGCTACATAGACTACAGCTGGACAGACAGCAGCTACACATCGGGCGATTTCTATTATGTGCGGGTTATCCAGAGCAACAACGAAAGGGCGTGGTCATCGCCGATATGGGTGGTAACGCTGTAGTGGAAGAAAAAATCTTTCATGAAATACACATGCCGAGTCGGCACAAGGGAGATGAAAATTACCCCTCCGTAGTCTTTAACCTACGGTTCCGGGGATGGCAGTAGAACCTCACGGAAGGGGACATTATTGTGATATTTGACCGAGAATGATGAAGAGTATTAATTGCGGTCAGGACAAGACAGGTGATTGCCCTGCATATCCGATTGGAAGCAGAACCTGTTTTCTAATATGGCATTAAAATAGGAGGAGACCATGTCAAAGACAGATAAAAATCTTCAGGAAGCATTTGCAGGAGAATCTCAGGCAAATAGAAAATACCTTGCCTTTGCAAAGAAAGCAGAGGAGGAAGGCTATAAGCAAATAGCAAAGTTATTCAGGGCCGCAGCAGAGGCTGAAACAGTTCATGCGCACAATCATCTGAGAGAGCTCGCTGTCATTAAAGGCACAAAAGAAAACCTTGGGGCAGCAATTAATGGCGAATCCTATGAATTTCAGAAAATGTACCCCAAGATGATCGAAGATGCTAAGGCCGAAGGAAAGGAAGGAGCGCTTAGGAGCTTTAATTTCGCCAGTGAGGTTGAAAAGATTCATGCCAGTCTTTATAAAAAGGCGCTGGATAATCTCGGCAAAAATCCTGATGTTGACTATTATGTATGTCAGGTCTGTGGAAATACTGTAGAAGGCGAGCCTCCGGACGTGTGTCCGATATGTGGAGCAAAGAAACAGGCATTTAAGAAGATCGACTAAAAGGTGTAATTATGCAATCTACAATAAAATTTGTTGCGCCTTTTGTGGTCATTTTATTTTTACTTTTTCCGAAGGTTATAATCGCTTCTGAAAAAGAAGAAGCTGTAATAGCCGATGCTAAGTTAAGTCCTCAAACGCAGGCGTGTATCGGCTGCCATAGTCTGTTTACTCCCGGGATTGTGCAGGACTGGCTCTCGAGCAGACATTCAAAAACAACCCCATCAGATGCCCTTAAAAAGCCTGCTCTTCAAAGGAGGGTTTCCGCTGATATTTTTCCAGATGAGCTGTCAGGATATGTGGTAGGGTGTTACGAATGCCACAGCCGGAACCCGGAAAAACACAAAGATAATTTTGGGCACATGGGTTACAGAATAAACGTGATTGTCACCCCGAATGACTGCAAGACCTGTCATCCAGTAGAGGTTAAACAATTCTCAGAAAGCAAAAAGGCACATGCCATAAAGAACCTTATGGAGAACCCGGTCTATCATACATTGGTGAGCACTATTACTGGCGTCAAAAAGATAGAGAAGGGGAAAATAATTTCCGAAAAATCTTCTGAAGAGACCCTGCACGAGACATGCCTCGGATGTCATGGCACAAAAGTTGATGTAAGGGGAATAAAGAAAGTGTTTACAAAAATGGGTGAGATATCAGTGCCTGATCTTACGAACTGGCCCAATCAAGGTGTTGGGAGAGAGAATCCCGATGGCAGTCTTGGTGCGTGTACAGCCTGCCATCCGAGACATGGCTTCCTGATCGAGGTTGCAAGGAAACCCTATACCTGTGGCCAGTGCCATCACGAACCAGATGTGCCGGCATGGAATGTATATGAAGAGAGTAAGCATGGCAATATATATTCATCTAAAGGTAGTACCTGGGATTTCAGCAATGTCCCGTGGAAGATTGGTCAGGACTTCAAAACGCCAACCTGTGCGACATGCCATAACAGCCTTCTCGTGTCACCTGATGGTAATATGATTGTGGAGAGGACCCATGACTTTGGTTCAAGGCTATGGGTCAGGCTTTTCGGTCTTATCTACAGTCATCCCCAGCCCAGATCAGGGAATACAACGGTAATTAAGAATAAGGATGGTTTGCCATTACCAACTACCTTCACGGGAGAGGTTGCCTTAGAATATACTATCGATAAATCAGAACAAGATAAAAGGTTAGACAAGATGCATAATGTCTGCACCGGTTGCCACAGCACTGACTGGGTAAACGGTCATTTTGCAAAACTTGAAAGTACTATAAAAGAGATCGATGAAATGACCCTCGCAGCGACAAAACTTATGGAAGAGGCATGGGGAAAAGGAATAGAAGACAAAACCAATCCCTTTGATGAACCGGTTGAACAGATGTGGATAAGGCAATGGCTATTCTATTCGAACTCCATCAGGTACGCCTCTGCAATGACCGGCGCTCCTGATTATACTACCTTTAAGCTCGGATGGGGGGAACTGACAAATAATCTCATAAACATGAGGGATATGATTGACATAAAAGAAGAGAACAAGAGGAAAACAAAATAAAAATGACGGGGCAGTGGAGATTACTTAGGAATTAGACCGGTTTAGAGATGTTTTCGGACCAGATCAGTGATAACCTCAAAAGAAAAGATAAGAAAACTATTAGAAGAAAAAAAATATGATGAGTTAATCAAATTATATTCTGGTGACAGAAGAATACTTAACCTTCTGATTTCACTGACGTACGATAAACAGAGTCTTGTTTGTTGGCATGCGATAGAGGCTATAGGCAAGGTAACAAAAGAAATAGCAAAAGTAAACCCCGATCTTGTCAGAAACACTATAGGCCGCTTGTTATGGATGATCAGAGACGAGTCAGGAGGCATTGGGTGGAGCTCTCCTGAAATCCTTGGAGAGATAGTGAGAAACAACTCAGAACTTTTTCAGGATATTGCCCCGATAATAGTATCTTTCCTTGACGAAGAGATGCTGAGCGCCGGGGTACTCTGGGCAATTGGAAGGATAGGGGGGGTTAGCGCCGGGCTTGTCGAGGATGCGATTTCTGTTATCCTCCCGTATCTTAACAACCCTGACCAAACACTGCGCGGCCTTGCTGTCTGGGCACTTGGTGAGATAGGAGCTTCCGAAAATATAGGCGAGATGGAGAAACTTCGAAATGATAACAATTATATCACCTTTTATGACGAAGGAGAACTAACGAGGAAAACCGTAGGGGATATTACTGAAGAGGCCATAACAAAACTTGTCAAAGGCCAGGAAATTCAATAAAACCTGCCCGGAAGAATGCTGTAACAAGGAAACAGAACATCACATTTGCATCCCGAATATTGTGCTTACAAAATCATCTCAAATTTGAAATTTAGATAAATATAGTTGCATAATTTCATATATAAAAAAGTTCTTGACTTATTTATCAATTGATGTTATATATAAAGCAAAAACTTTTTAGGGGGCGCTAATGATGACAGAAATGCTGATAAAAGATTTATTTTTAGTGCTTTCGATTTCCGCAATTTGTGTAATGATTTATGCACTGTTCAGGGTTATCAGTCTGAATAAAAAAATTCCAGGAGGTACCGTGGGTTCGACCTGGAAATTCCTTTCCCTGCTGATAGGTCTTTTTACAGTTGGATATTTTACAACACCCTTCTTCCCGATGCTGCCCGATGTGTACAAACAGCTGATCGTAGGAGTCATATTTTTTGCCGGGGCTGTCTTTGTCGCGATAGTCGTCAACCTCTTTTACAATGTAATAAAAGAGGTAGGCTTGTGAAAAGGAGAAAAGAGATATGGATATCAAAACCAATTTAAAGACATTTGTCCAGGAGCGCCTTGTTGACACTGCCAGCCCTATTTTTTTAAAAAGGGCATTAACAGTAATAGAGGAATCATCAACCGATAAGGACAGTCTTATATTTGCTGCTGAGAAAGTGAGCAAACAAATTTCACTTTTCATTGACAGAAACCTTGCAAAGGAGATATTTGAAAATCTTAAAACGGAAATTTACAAGTATGTTTGATATATGGTTTTTAATGTAATAAAATTCTAACAGGTGTTGTAGTTATAAAATTTATAGCATAAGGAGGTATGTAAAATGGGAGAGAAAAAGAAACGAATGGCGATCATCGCATCAAAGGGGACACTTGACATGGCTTACCCCCCTCTGATCCTTGCTTCAACGGCTGCCGCAATGGATGTAGAGGTGGGAATATTCTTTACGCTATATGGTGTGGATATAGTTAACAAGAAGAAAAACCACTCCCTTAAGGTTGCCCCGATTGCAAACCCTGCAATGCCATCTCCTATTCCGTTTCCGAACATCCTTGGTGTTCTGCCCGGCATGACCCCGATGGCCACAATGATGATGAAGAGCATGATCAAAAAAATTAACTGGCCTACCATACCTGAACTCCTCAATACATGCATAGAAGCGGGAGTCAGGATGATAGCTTGCACCCCCACATTAGAAATGACGGGTGTTAATAAGGACGATCTGGTAGGGGGTGTAGAAGTCGCAGGGGCAGGAGACTTTCTTGACTTTGCCCTTGATGCAGACATAAGCCTGTTTGTTTGAGGCATAGAATTTTGTAATGCGAGACATATTAAAGTGAAGAGAGGTGAAATTACATGGACAGATCACAAGCGAATACAATCCTTGACTGTAAGGGACTCAACTGTCCAATGCCTGTGGTAAAAACAAAAAAAGCCATAGACTCAATGCAAAGCGGTCAGATTCTATTAGTTGAGGCGACAGACAAAGGCGCAAAGGCAGACATTACTGCAATGGTTAAGAGAACAGGTAATGAACTGCTTGAGGTTGAAGAAAAAGACAATGTCTTTACCTTTTTTATTAAAAAAATTAAATAACTAAAGGGGTGAGGTATGAGGCGCAAAATATTTCTATTTAGTTTCCTGATACTTCTCATGTTT
>JAKAKQ010000128.1 GCA_021813425.1 Nitrospirota bacterium | reverse complement strand
TAGCACCGTAAAGGTTTACAGGGTTTGCAGCCTTGTCTGTACTCAAGGCGATTATTTTTTTAACACCCTGATCAATTGCAACATTTATTATATTTTCAGCGCCAAGAATGTTAGTTTTAACTGCCTCAAATGGATTATACTCAGCTGCAGGGACCTGTTTTAAGGCTGCAGCATGTATTACAAAATCAACTCCGTGGAATGCCCGGTGGAGACGTTCTTTATCCCGAACATCGCCTATGAAATATCTTATGCATGGATATTTTTTATCAGGAAATACCTGCGCCATCTCAAACTGCTTCAATTCATCCCGGCTGAAGATAATCAATTTTTTAGGTTTATATCTTTTAAGGATTATCTCAGTGCACTTTTTGCCGAAAGAACCGGTTCCTCCTGTTATTAGTATCACTTTATCATTTAACATAAAACCTCTCCTTGAACGATATTTCATTAATTTGTTTGAAATTTATCTGCCGGTTAAATATTTTTTCTTTCTCAATCATATTAGACACCGGTTACAGGATTTTGAACGGGCTACCGCCGCTCAGGTAAACAAACCCACCAAAACAATTAATACGGTCAGCAATCATTCTAATTGCCTTTTTTTACGAAATCAGATGCTGCGCTTTTGTTCAGCCTTCTGAACGTCTATATCGACATTGTATATTGTATGGATCTTCTCACCAGGCACCATATTTCCGAGTAGTTTCTGATAAACAAGGTCCTTTTTAAAAAATGTCGTTATGATAACAGTGTTGTATTCCAGCCTTTTTATTTCATTGAACGGCAGAACAACTGATTTAAAAAATTTTTTGCCTTCCCTGTCATCGTCAACAATACCTTTCAGCTCGATGTCAACTTCCTGTAGTGAAAGATAAGCTATCTCTGCAACCTCATCAAACCCTGCAAAAACAACCTTCCTGACTCCGTGAATATACAATTCGTTGAAAAGCTTATGAAAATCTCTCCTTGCATTCATATAGAGGTTCGTATAGTTCTGGAGATGGTGATAGGTCAGGCGGGTTTTTTCAGTAAAACCCTTTGGCGTAAGATAATATGCATATCTTTTGGATGGTATTGCTTTAATCGTAATATACCCCCTTGAAACCAGATTCTTGATGTATGAATTTACAAGGCCGAGGGCAATATTGAGCTTTTTACTTAAATCCCTTTGTGAAAGCGGCTCACCCTTTGAGATTTCATCAAGAAGGAGCAAGGACTTGTAACTGTCCTGATTTTCAGGCTTTTCATTGTTCATATTATGAACGTTCATGTTTTGAACATATCATGAACCATATAAGTATGTCAACAGTTTTTTCAAAAATGTTACGCCAATTTATAACGGATAATTCATAAACTTTTTTCAGCTTATTATAAACATGAAGGAGAGGATTGTCTTTGAGCAGCTTCATTTTCTCGTATTTACCCGCTATTTATTCCTAATTAGCGGTGGATATATATATTTCGCTTGAAAAGAACGAGCCTGACAGAAAAGAGGCCATGACCTATATTGAGAATCTGAAGAAAAAATCAGCCCGTTAGAAAATTGTCATTACGTTCCCGGTGTCATTCCGTGAGAAGTAACCTCGATTTTTTACAGAGAGATTGCCACGCACCTTTTTCACCTCGGTCTCCTCGGCGGCTCGCCGGGGCGAGCGAACCCGCCTGAGTGCGGGCAGATGCTCGCAATGACAGATGAATAATCGGCCTCAGATTTCAAAATCAGGATTTGGTTTTCCCCATTTTATTGCAAAACAACCTGCATATATGGAAAATGTATAGTACATGAAAAAGATTATTCTGATATTAATAATCAGCCTTTTTACGGCAGTCTCCCTTTTTGCACAAAAAAACCATGAGGTGTCGCTGAGGTTCAGCAAACAGGACAATAATCTCAGGATTGTACTGGAGTCTGATGAAGATCTGATAAGGAATTCAAACATTGTAACTTCCTTATCAAGGATAAGGATTGATTTCGCTGAGCAGTATGAACTCAAACAGCAAAAGGACTTTATCTTTGAGATATTAAAGAAGGACCGTTTCCTGGTTATAAATTTAAAAGATATTATTGATATCAAATCTTATAAACTTGCGGCCCCTGCAAGGATTGTGATCGACCTGAAGTTAGAGCAGAAAATCCAGCATGAGACAGTTCAGCAGGCAGGGCAGAAAGAGCAGAAGGGAGCCATCCTTCATACAGCCCAAAAGACACAGCCAGGGGTTGCCCAGAAGTCAGGACAGACAGTCCAGCAGGAAGGCACACAACCTGCTGAAAAAGCACATAAGATCAGGGTCTTTGTAATAGATGCAGGACACGGCGGTTACGACTACGGTATTGTCTCACAGGATATAAAGGAAAAGGACTTTAACCTGAATCTGGCAAAGGATCTGGGCAATGCGTTACTGAAAAAAGGGCAAAAGGCATCTCTTACACGTAAGGTTGACCAGTCTTTTTCGATAACTGACAGGATAAATTTTGCTATGAGGAACAAACCTGATATATTCATAAGTATTCATTCATCTTCATCCGATAAGTTTGCAGTTTATATTTCCTCGACCGAAGACCAGACCTCTGATGCTGCAGTAAAGCTCTACAGCACGTCCACAAGGCAGAATAAAAACATCGAAAAAAGCAGAGACCTTTCCAAAAGGATCGGGGATTCCATAAAAGGCGAATTCAATACCGACGTTATTCTAAGAGAGATGCCCCTGCCGGTACTGAATTCTATCGACGCACCGGCTGTTTTAGTAGAATACCCTTCTCTGAAATCCCGTACTTACGATCAGAAAATGCGCGACAAAATCTTAAATTCAATCCTGAAAGGAATTGCTGCATATGAACAATAGAAAACTATGGATTTTATTTGCCATATTATTTTTTATTGGCGTATCTGTCGGCAGTTTCTTTTTTTTCAGAAAATTTACGCTGATAGAGAAGCAGACAGCCAATACGTCCATCCAGAGTTTATCTCTGGAATCAGAAGACTATCATACCCTCAGGATGTATTACCCTGTAAATAACCGTATCCAGATGATAGAAAAAAGACTCCCTAAACGGACAAGGCAGATATCTATTGCTGAAGCAGTGATAGAGGAGTTCTTCAAAGGTCCGGGGAACGGCAATCTCTCTTACATCCCCCAAAATGTCAAACTCCTTGGACTCTACAAGGACCCCGACCAGATTCTCTATATAGACCTCTCAGACGAATTCCGCAGAAACTTTCAGGGCGATGCGATCTCGGAATATCTGATCCTTAAAGGCATTTACGATAGCCTTGTATCAAATCTGCAGGATTTTCAGGATTTCAAGATACTCCTGGAAGGTAAGGAGACAGAGACTTTCGGCGGTCATTTTTATCTTAAATACACGCTCAGGAATTTTCTTTCAAATGAACTAAAGGGAGAGAACATTATCTCAGATGAGTAACGGAAAACCGATCGGCATATTCGATTCAGGTATAGGCGGACTAACCGTATTGAAAGAGATATTCCGCGAACTGCCTAATGAGAGCACTATCTATCTTGGAGATACGGCAAGGGTGCCTTATGGGATCAGATCTCCCGAAACCGTCACAAGGTACTCTTTCGAAAACACCAGGTTTCTTTTTTCAAAAGATATCAAGGTGCTTGTCATAGCCTGCAATACAGCATCATCAGTCAGCCTGGAGGCCATAAAAAATTCCGTCTCAATACCTGTCGTGGGAGTTATAGAGCCCGGCGCAAAGGCCGCTGTTTCTTCCACCAGAAACAAAAAAGTCGGCGTAATAGGAACAGAGGCCACAATAAGAAGCAATTCATATACGCAGGCTATAAAGTCAATCGACAAAGATATTGAAGTATTCAGCCTGCCCTGCCCCCTCTTTGTGCCGCTGGTTGAGGAGGGATGGACAGATGGCAGCATAGCCGAGATTATCGCTGATACTTATCTCATGGATATCAAGTACAAGGGTATAGACACCCTTGTACTTGGGTGTACACATTATCCACTTCTGAAAAAAGTTTTATCAAAAGTTATGGGTGAAAAGGTCAACCTGATAGATTCCGCGATAGAAACTGCAAAGGAGATAAGGACGGTCCTCAAGAGTCTATCGCTGCTTCGAACAGATACGGGTGATGTTATTCGCAATTTCTATGTTACTGATTCCCCTGAAAGGTTTGTAAAAGTCGGAGAGAAATTTTTAGGAGAGAAGATAGAATATATAAAGAAGATAGAACTCGACACGGAGGCATAAACAATGAGACCCGACGGCAGAAAAAATAATGAGTTAAGAGACGTTAAGATTACAAGAAATTTTATCGATATAGCCGAAGGATCTGTTCTTATAGAGTTAGGCAAAACAAGGGTCATCTGTACTGCCTCGATAGAAGAAAAAGTCCCTGCCTTTCTTAAAGATCAGAACAGGGGATGGATCACAGCAGAATACGCCATGCTCCCGAGATCAACCCAGATAAGGATGTCGAGGGAATCAACCGCCGGGCGCATAAGCGGCAGGACTCATGAGATCCAGAGACTTATCGGAAGGGCGTTGAGGTCTGTCGTTGACCTTGACTTGATCGGTCAAAGGACCTTCTGGCTGGACTGTGACGTTATACAGGCAGACGGAGGCACAAGGACAGCAGCGATAACAGGGGCGTTCATCTGCATTTCAGATGCATTGAGACATGCGATCAATAAGGGGCTGATCGGGAAAAATCCTGTCAGGGACTATCTTGCTGCAGTAAGTGTGGGAGTTGTTAAAGACAAGCCCGTACTCGATCTCTGCTATGAGGAAGACTCCTCTGCAGATGTGGATATGAATATAGTCATGACCGGAAGCGGAGAGCTGGTCGAAATCCAGGGCACAGCAGAAACCAGGCCTTTCTCGACAAGGATGCTTGATGATCTGATAATTCTTGCAAAAGAAGGGATTGACAGGCTTATATCGATACAAAAGGAACTGCTCGGGGACATTCCCGGTTCCATCAAGGTCTGAAACAATTAAAATAAATCCTGAGAGCCTTCAATCTTCATGAGCCGGCCGGCATCCGGCAGGATAACTCAAAGTCAGACCCGGGTTGTCATTCCCGCAATCCCGAAAGCTTTCGGGAGGTCGGGAATCCTTCTTGCCGTAGGGAAAGATTCCGGGCGAGCCGGAATGACAGGCAAAAAGAGATTTATAATAAAAAATAACTTATAGAAGAGTGTGTTAGTGTCAACAATGACGTTACCCTGTACATCCGGTTAACTTTACTGAAAATATACTTTTCTATATGTTAGAATAAAAGCTAATCATGGAGGTAAACATTGAACGTATATAGAAGTCTTTTTATATGGCTGCTTATCGGACTGATGATAATACTTTTGTTCAATCTCCTGAATGCACCCAAAAAGGTTCAGGAAGAAATAATCTTCTCCGAGTTTATGACAAAGCTTGAGGAAGGTCAGGTAGACGAAGTCACCATAAAGGAAAACGGTATTACCGGCAGATTAAAAGACGGTACAAAATTCAAATCATATTCCCCTGAATACCCCGATCTCGTCAGCGTAATGCGTTCCAAAAACGTAAAGATCACTGTAAAACCGCCTGACCAGAACCCGTGGTATATCAATTTCTTCTTCACATGGGGACCTATTATCTTCATCGCGGTAATCTGGGTATTCTTTATGCGCCAGATGCAGAGCGGAGGCAATAAGGCCCTCTCCTTTGGAAAATCAAAGGCAAGGCTGATTTCAGAAAAATCGGTCAAGATAACCTTTGCCGACGTTGCAGGTATTGACGAGGCAAAAGGAGAAGTTCAGGAGATCATAGATTTCCTTAAAGACCCGCAGAAATTCCAGAAATTAGGCGGAAAGATCCCTAAGGGAGTGCTTCTTGTCGGCGCACCAGGTACAGGGAAGACATTGCTTGCAAGGGCGATTGCAGGTGAAGCAGGAGTGCCTTTTTTCAGCATAAGCGGTTCTGACTTTGTAGAAATGTTCGTCGGTGTCGGGGCCTCAAGGGTAAGAGACCTGTTTGATCAGGCAAAGAAAAGCGCGCCCTGCATAATCTTCATTGATGAGATAGATGCTGTAGGAAGACACAGGGGAGCAGGTCTTGGAGGAGGACATGATGAACGCGAACAGACCCTTAACCAGCTTCTTGTCGAAATGGACGGTTTTGAAGGCAACGAAGGAGTAATAATAATTGCTGCAACAAACAGGCCTGATGTCCTTGACCCTGCGCTCCTGAGACCGGGGAGATTTGACAGGCAGGTTGTGGTGCCTCAGCCAGATGTTAAGGGCAGGCTTGAGATACTGAAGGTACACACACAGAAAATCCCTGTAGACGAAAGCGTTAATCTTGAAAAAATCGCAAGGGGCACACCCGGTTTTTCCGGCGCAGACCTCGCAAATCTTGTAAATGAGGCCGCACTTCTTGCAGCAAGGAAGTCAAAGGTAAAGGTCGAAAACTCTGATTTTGAATCGGCAAAGGACAAGGTCCTGATGGGCGTTGAGAGAAAGAGCATGATTATAAGTGAAGAGGAGAAGAAGAATACTGCATACCATGAGGCAGGACATGCCCTTGTTGCAAAACTCACACCTGGAACCGACCCTATTCACAAGGTCAGTATAATACCGAGAGGCAGGGCACTCGGTGTGACCCAGCAGCTTCCGATCGACGACAGATATACTTATTCCAAGGATTACCTGATGAAGGCACTCAGAGTACTTATGGGAGGAAGGGCAGCAGAGGAAATAGCGCTTAAACACATGACAACAGGCGCAGGCAATGACCTTGAACGCGCAACAGAACTTGCAAGGAAGATGGTCACTGAATGGGGTATGAGCGAAAAGCTCGGCCCGCTTACCTTCGGCAAAAAAGACGAACAGATTTTCCTCGGCAGGGAGATAGCAAAGCATAAGGACTACAGCGAGAAGACGGCCGTTGATATAGATGAAGAGGTCAAGCAGATTGTCTTTGAAGAATACAAGTCTGCAAAAACACTTCTTG
>JAKAKQ010000227.1 GCA_021813425.1 Nitrospirota bacterium | reverse complement strand
TATCATTAAAATACTCGCTTTCTTCATGCATAAAAAGATCGATATATTCCACTGATACCATAGTAGGATATGAGGAGTACAGATCATTTTTCAACTCATCGGCAAGAAATTTATTTGTAATCGTCTGCTGCAGTTCCCTGTCAATTAATACCATATCGCCTAACGAGTGATCAAGGATCTGAACACGCACTCTCTGAAGCATTCTGTTACCTCCCTGAGGGTCTCTTGCCCCCTCTTATAAATTGACCGGCATATTGTCAATTAAACGAGTGTCCCCAATTCTTACTGCTGCCGCAATGAGGACCTCGCCTTTTATTTCTTTAATTTCTTCCAGCGTCTCGGGGTGATACACAGAGGCATAATCTATCTGCGTGATTAATGCCTTATCCGAAAGCGCCTTCGTCATCAGTTCTTTTATCTGTTCTGTATTTATTATACCAGATTTGATCGCATCTGATGCCTTATTCAGGCATCTGTATAATACAGGAGCTGCTTTTCTCTGTTCTCCATCCAGATACGAGTTTCTCGAACTCATTGCCAGCCCATCATGTTCCCTTATCGTTGGGCATACAACAATATCAACGCCAAGATTCAGGTCCTTTACCATCCTTTTTATTATGACAGTCTGTTGAAAATCCTTCTGTCCAAAATATGCCCTTGTAGGGCTTACTATATTAAGCAGTTTCGCTACAACAGTGGCAACCCCTTTAAAATGTCCGGGTCTGAACATACCGCAAAGTTTCTCGGAAAGTGGATCCACATTAATATACGTCGAAAAACCGTTTGTATACATCAGGTTTCTATCAGGAAGAAGGAGTATATCTATCTCATGCCGGCGTAATTTTATCGTATCGTTTTCAATATCCCTTGGATATTTTTCGAGGTCTTCTGTCGGGCCAAACTGTGCAGGATTTACGAATATGCTTGCAACTGTTATATCATTTTCCATTTTGGCCCTTTTGATCAGGCTCAGATGTCCTTCATGGAGCGCCCCCATTGTAGGCACAAAACCTATTGTCCTGCCTTTCATAAGGTGCATTTTGCAAGTATCCTGTACTATGCGAGGTATTCGGATTATTTCCATGTTTATTCACCCCTGATTCATCTGTTTATCTCATCCAGCAATTCTTTTAAAAGCGCTTTTTCCTTCACTCTTTTTATAATCTTCCCCTTTTTAAAAAGCAGTCCTACACCTTTCCCTCCGGCAATCCCGATGTCGGCTTCTCTTGCCTCTCCAGGGCCGTTTACAACACAGCCCATGACAGCAACGGTCATGGGCTTATCAAAATCTTTTAGTCTGCTCTCCACCTTTGATGCAAGCCCCCTGATATCTATTTGACATCTGCCGCAGGTTGGACATGAAATTATATTAACCCCTTTTTCCCTTAGCCCTAATGATTTAAGTATCTCATATGCAACCCTGACCTCTTCAAGAGGGTCAGCTGAAAGGGAGACCCTTACTGTATCTCCAATGCCTTCTGACAAGATTATGCCGAGACCTACTGAGCTTTTGATTATGCCTGTAAATGAAGGCCCTGCCTCTGATATGCCTGCATGAAGGGGATATCTGAATTTTTTTGAAAACAGTCTGTATGCTCCAACAGTAGTAAGCACGTTTGAGGCCTTGAGAGATACTTTTATGTTCCTAAATCTCAATGATTCAAGTATATCAATATGCTCTGCTGCGCTCTCAACAAGGGCCGCAGGTAATGGATGCCTGTATTTTTCAAGAAGTTTCCTTGACAGAGATCCGGCATTTACGCCGATCCTTATAGGTATATTCTTTTCGCTTGCCGCTGAGACAACCTCGGCAACCTTCCATCTGGCTCCGATATTGCCGGGATTGATCCTCAATCCGTCCACTCCCTGTTTAATCGCTTCGAGCGCCAACCTCCAGTCAAAATGTATATCGGCTATAACCGGAATAGGTGAGTTTTTCCTAATCTTTCCGATCGCCTTTGCAGCATCGATATCAGGGACCGCTATCCTTATGATCTCACAGCCTGACTTTGCAAGTGCCCTGATCTGTTTTAAGGTCGATTTTGTGTCCCTCGTGTCGGTCTTTGTCATAGACTGCACACTTACCGGACTCCCGCCTCCTACCGGCACATTGCCCACAAATATTTTTCTGGTCTTCCTACGATGAACCATTTCCAGCAGCCTGTTCTTTTGTATTATTTTTCATATCCTGTTTTCTCTCACGATAAAGTCTTACAGCTTCCAGGTGTTCTGTAGCGGTAGTTGAAAATTGATGTGTCCTGTCATCTTGTGCAACAAAATAAAGGTATGGGACATCCGCAGGGTTGAGTGCTGCAATTATTGATTTCAGTCCTGGTGATGCTATAGGACCCGGAGGCAGCCCCTTGACAACATAAGTGTTATAAGGAGTTTTCCGCTGCAGATCTGCCCTTGTTATCCTTTCCTTTGAGCTCTTTATACCGTATATGCATGTTGGGTCAGCCTGAAGGGGCATCTTCTTTTTAAGCCTGTTATGATAAACAGCAGATATTAGAGGTCTTTCAGAATCAACCACTGCCTCTTTTTCGATGATTGAGGCAAGGGTCAGGACTTCGTTTTCTGTCATCCCCATTTCGTCTGCCTTTACCAAAAGCTCATCAGAATATTTTTCACGCATCCTGTCTATCATACTTCCAAGGGCATCTTCTGTGCTGATCCCCTTGGGGATCATATAGGTATCAGGGAATATATAACCTTCTATGCTCGGTGCATCGATATTGTAAGAAGAAAGAAGGTCAGGATCCTTCGATAGTCTCTTTAAATCTTCTTCTGTTATAATGCCTGTTTTTGAAAATGCTTCAGCGATCTCTAAGAGGGAGTCGCCTTCCAGAATTTTTATCTCATATTCTATAATATTTCCCCTGCGTATTATGTTAAATATATCAAGAGGGCTCATGTTGGCCCATATTGAATAATAACCGGCCCTTATTTTCCTGTCCGCGCCGGTCAACCTGCCGAGCAAAAGAAATATTCTTTTATCCCTAATAAGTTTCTCATTTAAAAGTATATCTACAGCCTGTCTGAACGTCGCACCTTTCGGGATCTCTATCTCGATGTTCTTACTGCCCGTCTGTGCAGGCACGAGCATCTCGAATACAAAATATAAGACTGACATGATGAAAATACTTGCAAGTATGACAACGATATTTTTCTTCATATGTTTTAGCATGACAAAATAGGGTGAAAATGTAAATAAAACAGTAAAAAGAAAGCGGGACCAAGTCCCGCTTTCAATAAAAATCTCTTCTTTTTAAAGATATTTTAGTACATTCCGCCCATTCCGCCGCCCGGCATTGGAGGTGTCTCCGGCTTCTCTTCAGGAAGATCTGTGATCATCACAGAAGTGGTCAGCATAAGTGATGCAACAGAAGATGCATTCTGAAGGGCATATCTGGTCACCTTTGTGGGATCAATGATTCCAGCCTTTAACATGTCAACATATTCTTCCCTGGCAGCATCAAACCCGTGGTTTGCATCCTTTGAGCTCTTTACCTTTTCTACGATTACAGAAGGTTCGAGCCCGGTGTTATTAATAATCTGACGGATCGGCTCTTCAAGCGCCCTCTTTAAAATGTCAACCCCGACATTCTGGTCGTGGTTATCAAGCTTCAGGTTCTTAAGCGCACTGATACACCTCAGGAGAGCAACGCCTCCTCCAGGAACCACTCCCTCTTCAACAGCAGCCCTTGTTGCATGGAGTGCATCTTCAACCCTTGCCTTTTTCTCTTTCATCTCTGTTTCCGTAGCAGCACCGACATTGATAACTGCAACTCCGCCTACTATCTTGGCAAGGCGTTCCTGCAGTTTTTCCCTGTCATAGTCTGAGGTAGTTTCATCAATCTGGGCCTTTATCTGTTTTACCCTTCCCTGAATCTTGGCCGTATCACCTGCGCCTTCCACTATTGTGGTGTTCTCCTTGTCAACAGTGATCTTCTTTGCCCTTCCGAGGTCATTGATCTTTATGCTTTCAAGCTTTATCCCGAGGTCCTCGGATATCACTGTCCCGCCTGTAAGGATGGCTATGTCTTCGAGCATAGCCTTGCGCCTGTCCCCAAATCCAGGGGCCTTTACAGCACATACCTGTATGGTGCCTCTTAATTTGTTGACAACAAGGGTTGCAAGTGCCTCGCCTTCAACTTCTTCTGCAATGATCAGCAGCGGCCTTCCCATCTTTGCTGTCTGCTCAAGTATCGGTAGAAGGTCTTTCATGGTTGAGATCTTCTTTTCGTTAATGAGGATGAAGACATCTTCGAGATTGCATTCCATTCTGTCAGGATCTGTAACAAAGTATGGTGAGATATAACCTCTGTCGAACTGCATTCCTTCAACAACATCCAGAGAAGTTGCCATGCTTTTTGCCTCTTCGACTGTAATTACGCCGTCTTTTCCGACCTTGTCCATTGCATCTGCGATCAGTTCGCCTATTGTCGGGTCGTTGTTTGCAGAGATTGTGCCGACCTGGGCGATCTCCTTTTTATCCTGTACAGGCTTGCTGATCTTTTTGAGTTCTTCCACTACGGTATCAACTGCCTTTTCTATGCCCCTCTTGATGTCCATCGGGTTTGAACCGGCCACAACATGTTTTATCCCGCCGCTGTAAATTGCATGGGCAAGGACCGTTGCTGTTGTTGTTCCGTCACCGGCCACATCAGAGGTCTTGCTTGCAACCTCTCTTACGAGCTGTGCGCCCATATTTTCAAATGGGTCTTTTAATTCGATCTCTTTTGCTACGGTTACACCGTCTTTTGTTATGGTAGGTGCTCCATATTTTTTGTCGATTATTACATTTTTGCCTTTTGGACCAAGGGTTGCCTTAACTGCATCAGTGAGCATGCTGATACCCTTTAGTATCGAGCTTCTTGCTGCTTCATCAAAAAGAAGCTGTTTTGCCATTTGTAATTCCTCCTTTTATTTTTTAAATGTATTTTATCCTTCAACAATGCCGAGGATGTCTTCTTCTTTGATTATCAAATATTCGTTGTTGTCGATATTCACTTTTGAACCTGAATATTTGTCAAAGAGGATGGTGTTTCCAACCTTTATCTCTTTTACTTCCGAGCCGACTGCTTCTACAACGCCTTTCTGGGGCTTTTCCTTCGCTGAATCAGGGATGTAAATGCCACCGGCTGTTCTTTCTCCCTCTTCAGAATACTTCACGAAAACTCTGTCTTTAAGCGGCTTGAATTTCATAGACATATCTCCTTTCTTTAAAATATTTAAGTGATTTATGGGTTGTTAGCACTCAATGCGAGTGAGTGCTAATATACAAAGAAATATCGTCTAAAGGCAAGTTCTTATTTTTTGGGAAAATATCAAGATTTTGTGTTATTTCTTCAATTTTCTTGAAAATTCATTAATTTTCGAACAAATTAGTGGGCTTATTTTTTCTTGGAGGCTATAAAGTTTTTTATTGCCTCATTAAAAAAATCTCCCTTATTTCTGGTATCAGGCTGTATCCTGTTTTCATATAATTTCTGGCCTTCTTTTAATTCCGAGGCAAATACAGCATAAAAACTCTCAGTTTTTATGGCTTCGTCCACTTTTGCAGAATTATAAAGGTAGATGTCATTTATTATTGTGCGGGAAAGTCTTCTGGCACGTTCTACGTTTTCATCAGAAGGCATTGCTGCAGGGGGAGAGATGGTTTCCTTTTTTATTGCCGGCTCAACCTTCTGCGCAGGTATTTCGATTTTCTCGGTTGGCTGAGGCCCGGGTTGCGTAGTTGGAGGTTGAATTGTTTTTTCAGGTTTTTCCTCCGGTATTCCGATCAGCCTGTTAACCTTTTCAATGAGCTCTGCAGGTATATTAAAATCTTCAATGTAGTCATCGGCGCCGTATAAGGAGGCAGGCTCTCTCCTGTATTTTGTTTTATCATAAGGAGAGGTGATCAAAATAAATTTCATATCTTTTGTCTCTGGCCTTGTCTTTAACCTCTTACATACCTCAAATCCATAGATTTTGGGCAACACCACTTCAATTACTGCCAGGAAAGGATATTCTTTCAATGCCTTGACCATCGCATCTATGCCATCAACTGATGTTGTGACCTTATAACCCTGTCCTGTGAGCATCGAATTCATCTGCTCAATAATCGCCGGGCTGGAGTGGGCTATGAGTATCTTACTGTTGTCAAGTGCCTTTTTTGCCTGTACAGCCGGTTTCTTTACAACAAGCACAGTACTACATTTAGGACATTTAAATCTGGAACCTTCAGGCAAAAGCCTTGTTTCATCAACCTTCAGCTTTGTCTTGCATTTTGGACAGATAACGACCACTTTTTAATTCCTCCTCCATAGCCACATTTTTATTGTGAAAAGACCTGCAACAAATCCTCCCACATGAGCAAACCAGGCAACACCCCCCTGGGTTACCTGGGAGATTAACCCGTTTACAACCTGTATAATAGCCCAAAATCCAATAACTATCAAGGCTGGTATTTTTACAATCTGCACAAAGAAACCAAGAAAGATTATTGTATGCACCCTTGCAAGAGGAAAAAGCAGTATATAGGCCCCGAGTATGCCTGAAACAGCGCCGCTCGCTCCTATCATTGGTATATTTGAATGGATGTTGGTTAATGCATGCGCAAACGCAGCGACTATGCCGCTGAACAGATAAAAAAAGGAATATCTAAGATGCCCGAGCCTGTCTTCTATATTATTGCCGAATATCCAGAGGTAAAGCATGTTTCCGGCGATATGGAACACCCCTCCATGCATGAACATCGCAGTGAAGATCGTGAATACAGGATGTATAGGCTGGCTTGATTGGAGGCTTACGATATTATGCGGGATAGCGCCATAGGCGTATACAATATTTTTACTGTCCTCATCAGCCATGATCTGCAGGATGAAGACAAACATATTAATAGCGATAATCAGGATAGTAACATATGGAATTGTCTTTGTAGGGTTATCGTCTTTATACGGAAACAACTGTAATCACCTCTATATCATTTTTTCCCAGAAGTTCAGTAGTGATACCTTTGCCCGGTATTCTCTTGCCGGAACACCATATATATGTT
>JAKAKQ010000346.1 GCA_021813425.1 Nitrospirota bacterium | reverse complement strand
CACCTGAGCCTCACCCATGACCCTGCTGTAAAGGGAGTGCCCAGGGGCTGGACCCTGCCTATCAGGGACGTCCTGATTTACTCCGGCGCAAAGTTCCTGTGTCCATGCGCAGGCGCGATCAGCCTCATGCCCGGCACGAGTTCGAATCCGGCCTTCAGGAGGGTTGATGTGGATGTGAATACTGGAAAGGTAAGCGGATTGTTCTAACCCACATTATTCATAAATTTTCTCAGATATGGACAGGACATAGTATTTGAGCGGTTTTATTTGGCCGATATTCAAACAGTCTGCATAATAATAAATAAAGAGGACAAATACCTCGCAGGTCGAAGACCGAGAATGAGCGAAAGTACTATGTCCTGTCCGGTCATACATAGTTTATGAATAATCTGGGCTAATTGGTTTTATCCAGGACATCCCTCACCTTCCTTAAAAGCTCATTCGGCAAGATGGGCTTAGAGATAAATTCCATACCGTTTTCAAGAATCCCCCTGCTCTGCACAATGTCGGCTGTATAGCCGCTCATAAAGATCACCTTTATATCCTGTTTCATCCCCTTTATATCCTCATATGCCTCTCCGCCGTTCTTCCTCGGCATTATCACATCAAACAAAAGAATCCGGATATTGGCTTTATTCTCTTTGTATTTGTTTACTGCATCCTCTCCGTCCACCGCCTCAATTACTGTGTAGCCGAAACTTTCAAGCGTTGTTTTTGTAAGGTTTCTGACAGCAGGGTCGTCCTCTGCTACAAGCACCGTCTCTGTGCCGCCTTTTGGGACAGCGACTTCCGCTTCTTCTGTCTCTATGCCTTCCAATCTTGCAAGAGGCAGATATATTTTGAATGTCGTGCCTTTGCCCGATTCGCTGTAACAATGAATATAGCCGTTGTGCTGCTTTACTATCCCGTAAACGATCGAAAGTCCGAGGCCCGTGCCCTTTCCTATCTCTTTTGTGGTGAAATAAGGCTCAAATATCCTTTCCCTTGTCCTTTCATCCATCCCGGTACCCGTGTCTGATACCGATATAAGGGCGTATTCCCCGGGTTCTCCATATCCATGCGTCGCTATGAATTTATTGTCAATCCTTACAGCATTTATTTCTATGCTTAGAATCCCTCCTTTATACCTGGCGTCCCTTGCATTTGCTGCAAGGTTCATCAATACCTGCTCAAGGTGTCCGCTGTCCGCCATTACTGTTAAATCTTCAGCTGATATTCTTATCCTGAATTCAATATCTTCACCGATAATCCTTCCAAGCATCCTATTAAATCCATCTATAAGCTCTCTGATATTTACAGGCCTCAGCTCCAGCTCCTGTTTTCTGCTGAAAATAAGCAGTCCCCTTGTCAGCTGGGCAGCTTTCTCGCCTGCTTCAAGTATCTCCCTTAGCTGCGGCAGATAAGGGTCATCTTCCTTCATGCGCATCTGCATGAGGCCGCCATACCCTAAAATTACATTAAGCATGTTGTTGAAGTCATGGGCAATGCCGCCTGCAAGCGCCCCTATCGCCTCCATCTTTTGCGCATGCCGGAGCTGTTCTTCGAGCCTTCTTTTCTCTGTTATGTTATTCAGAGTTTCTATAACGGCGGTTATCTTTCCGGAGGCGTCTTTCACAGGAAATGATTTTGTCTCTGTATAAACAGGATAGCCTTCCCTGTCATAGTGAGTATGGATGGCCATGTAAGGCTTCCCTGTCTTAAGGGTATGAAAGGGCGCACATTCCTCACCTTCGAGAAAACAGGGTCTGTCCAGATGATGAGAGACCTCATAGCAGTGTCTGCCGATAATATCAAAATCCGGCGACTTCATCTGCTCGCAGTATGCCCTGTTTGCAGAGATAATCCTGTATTCAGGGTCTATAATAATAAATCCTTCATCAACGGTTTCAAGGATATTTCTTATAAAATCCTCTGCTTTCTTATGCTCTGTAATGTCACGGGCTATACCGAGCATACCGACTACTCTTCCATTCTGTATCTGCGGGGTTATCATGAATTCACCTACAAGATATCTACCTGACTTTGAAATAGCTCCCAATTCAAACATCGTAGGCGTTTCTCCACGAAAAACACTCTGAAACTTTTCCTTTGCCAAAGGTAAATCATCAGGATGAATTATTTGGGCAAAATTTTTACCGATCAAATCAGCGCACGGCCAGCCCCTAATTTTTTCAAATGCAGGATTAAGTGAAGTGATTGCCCCGTCTTCTGAGAGAGTAAAGATAACATCCGGTGCATTTTCGACAATATCCCGATAGCGTTGTTCCGATTGGTGCAGCGCCTCCTTGAGGTCGGTGATTTCTTTTTCCAACTTTCTAATCGTAGCTTCGAGTTCTCTGGTACGCTCCTTCACGAGGTATTCAAGTTCATTATTGTATTTTTGGAGTTCTTCCTCCATCCTCCTTCGGTGGATAGAATAATTCTCTTCGCTCACCTGTAATCTCTTCTCAGCCTTGTGTAACTCTTTTGTAAAATATAGGACAAGAGAAACAACAATAAGTGAAACAAAGAAGGCTGCAACGGCACCTGTAATTAAATAATCATAAGTGATCTGCCCCCTGAATAACATACTCATGGGGATTACAACCATAAAGGTGAGGATTTCCGACAGTATTACGGATATCAACAACAAATGGAAGAGACTTATTCTTTTTGTAATATCTAAAATTCTGTTCATCTGCACTTTTCCGTGAGAGCGCCTTCGCCTTTATTCTGACTCCGTAAATTATGTGCAAGATTCATGTAGCCTTCTATAAAAAGAATCTCATACATGCGGCAGGTTGTCAAGGAAGGCAAAACAAGGCGGATTCTTTAAACTAAGGGCGGCTCGATACCGGATGTTAAAATGTTTTATGTGTGATAAAATCATTTCATGCATAAGGTCGGGTTTATCTACGATGATGTTTTTCTGCTCCATGAAATGCCCGCAGGTCACCCTGAATCTAAAGACCGCCTGACAGCAATAACCGATGCCCTGAGAGAGACCGATTTATGGGAAAAGCTTGTTCATATAAAGCCGAAAAGGGCCAACAAACATGATATCCTTCTGGCCCATACAAATCCATATTATGACAGGCTTTTGAACTTCACAGGTTACTACGATGCCGATACTTACATATCGGATCATTCGGTCGAGGCTGCGCTCTTTGCTGCAGGGGCTGTTATCGAATCCGTGGACAGATGCAGGAATGGTTTTCTGGACAGGGCTTTCTGTGC
The DNA here is from genome assembly GCA_021813425.1 of Nitrospirota bacterium. Lineage (GTDB taxonomy): Bacteria > Nitrospirota > Thermodesulfovibrionia > Thermodesulfovibrionales > UBA6898 > JAKAKQ01. Next base: position 3,870 of record JAKAKQ010000346.1, on the reverse strand, counting down.
TGTAAGGCCCCCTGGACATCATGCCGAATCAAACCGTGCCATGGGTTTCTGTATATTCAATAACGTTGCGGTAGGCGCAAAATATGCACAGAAACTCGGCTATGAAAAGGTCTTTATAACCGACTTTGATGTCCATCACGGCAACGGCACCCAGCACATCTTTGAAGAAGATGACTCAGTCTTCTATTTCAGCACACACCAGTATCCGCATTATCCCGGGACAGGAGACGATTCGGAAAGAGGTAGAGGCAAAGGCAATGGTTTTACATATAATATCCCGATGCAGTACGGTTCGGGAGACAAGGAATATTTTGCGGCATATCACGATTACCTTCCCGGTCTCGTCAAAAACTTCAAGCCTGATATTATGCTGGTTTCAGCAGGTTACGACCTTCATGCCAGAGACCCTCTTGCAGGGATAAGGGTCACAAATGAAGGGATCAGGGGCATAGTCAGGTCTATACTTCTTTCATGTCAAAGCATCCCCTGTATTTTCAGCCTCGAAGGCGGATACAACCTAACTTCGCTTTCTGAGTCAGTGATAATAACAATTGACGAACTGCTTTATTTTGAATAACAATTACTTTAAATATATTTAAAAAAGACAGGGACAATGAAAAATGCCTTGCCTGCAACACATTACTGCCCTTCAGCGAGGCCAGCCAACCTTCTTTTAAAAAGCACAATGAGTTAAAGACGGCATTTATGTGAATCATATTAAATCTTGTTGTCATTGCAAGGATTTTTCAGTGTTTCTGTCTGTTTTTTTCATTTGATAAAGTTATCAATGCTATTTTTTCTCCGACAATACCTTCCCCCTGTACAGATCCACTTCCTTTTTTACTTTTCCATACGTAAAAGGGAACAAGAAAACAACAAGCTGTGTTGACAGAAACTCAAGGATACTTACTTCCTTGCCGATATATCTTTTAAGGAGTATGAACGAATGCCTGTAGAGGGAGGTCGCGCCTATCCAGAGGAAGCCGAACAGCAAGACTATAAAAACAACAACAATGTTTGCGCCTTCAAAAAAGACGGCAAAAGACAGTAAAAGCATGAACAATAAAAAAGAGCAGATTGCGGCAATTCCCCATAGACGGTAATTAATAAACAACCTATCCAGAATAGTCTCTTTTTCCATCAATATTCCCTGTATATCTAAAGTTGCTCTTTGCTATTTGCCCATGCATTATATAAAATAAACTAAAAAAACGGGAGTTAATCATGCTTATCGTAATGCATCACTGGGCTGCTGACAAGGACATCGAACGTGTAAAGAAGACCATCGGCATGATCGGCCTTAAGCCTGTTGCTATTCCGGGAGCGGAAAGGACCGCAATAGGTGTGATAGGAAATCAGGGCTGGATAGACGACTCTCCGTTCCGCACTATCAAGGGAATAATGGAGATAATCCATGTGACCAAGCCTTACAAGCTGGTAAGCAGGGATTTTCATCCGTCTGATACAGTTGTGAAATTAAGCAGGGATGTTAAAGTTGGAGGGAAATCTCCTTTCCTTTTAATTGCAGGTCCCTGTGCAATAGAAAGCAGGGAGCAGATATTCAGGACAGCCCGTTTTCTGAAAAACATCGGGATAACCGTGATGCGCGGAGGCGCCTACAAACCAAGGACAAGCCCGCACAGTTTCCAGGGTTTAAAAGAAAAAGGAGTGGATCTCCTTAATGATGTCAGGGATGAGTTCGGAATGCTTGTAGTCACAGAGGTGATGAGTCCGGAACATGTCCAGACAGTAGCTGAAAAAGTTGACATACTACAGATCGGCGCCCGCAATATGCAGAACTTTGACCTTCTAAGAGAAGTCGGAAAGACAAAAAAACCTGTGATCCTGAAAAGGGGGCTCTCAGCGACAGTAGAGGAGTGGCTTTCCTCAGCAGAGTATATACTGCTGGATGGCAACCCGGAAGTTATATTATGCGAGAGAGGGATAAGGACATTCGAGACCGCTACAAGGAACACATCAGACCTTTCCGTGATCCCTCTTGTAAAGTCAATTTCCCACCTGCCTGTGATATTTGACCCAAGCCATGCAACAGGTAAAAGGAGCCTCGTAACACCCATGTCGCTTGCATCGGTAGTTATAGGAGCTCACGGAGCTATGGTAGAGGTACATCCAGACCCCGATCATGCGCTATCGGACGGCCCCCAGTCACTTCACTTCAAAGAGTTCGAGAAACTCGCAAAACAGATCCGGGCTATGGAAGATTTTATAAGAACCTCTCAAAAAGATTGAAGGCATATTTTGTTTATCGAGTTACTAAGGAGTTCATAAGTATGAAGACATCCAATTATAAAATCCCTCCTATCCTCCCTTTGCCAAAGGGAGGGAAATTGCCCCTCTTTGGCAAAGAGGGGTGAGGGGAGATTTTTTTGAGGTGTCATTTTACCAATGCACTTATTGATTAAAAGGAGGTATATATGAAAAGGGCGTTGGTTCTTGCCGGGGGTGGTGCAAGAGGTTCATATCAGGTGGGAATGCTTCAGGAACTTGTTTTAAACAAGGGACTTGATTTCAACATTATCAGGGGAGTCAGTGTTGGTGCATTGAATGCCTCATTGCTTGCACAGGCGCGGGTCAGCGGCGGCTCCAGAGAGCTGGGTATAAAAGTTGAAGCACTTTATAAATTATGGTCAGACATAAAAGGGAACCAGGATATATACTCGGACAGAGGCGGTTTCCCTGCATTGGTTGCCGGAGCTGACAGCCTGTATTCCCTTGAACCTCTCAGGCGATTGATAAATCAGAATGTCTCGCTCAAAGATCTAAGGACATCAGGCAGGGACTTTGCGGTCGGAACTGTATCGCTCGTATCAGGGTATTACCAGGAATGGACGCCGAAAGATAAAGACTTTATCAATAAACTTATTGCCTCTGCTTCTATACCTGTTGTTTTCCCGTATGTCGGCATAAAATCCGGAAAAGATATCCTTGTAGATGGCGGAGTAAGGAATATCACACCTCTTTCAAGCGCCTTTGCAGCAGAGCCGGATGAAATATATATACTCCTGACAAGCCGTTTGATAAGCAAAGATACTGAACTGCCTGACTCAGGTGTGCAGAAAAACAGCTATGCGAAATGGACCGACAACTGGCTCGGGACAAAGGTCAGCGGTTTCGATGTGCTTAAAAGGACGTTGGATATACTTACTGATGAGGTCTATCTGGATGACATCAGGGGCGCACTGCACTGGAATAAAGTAGCCGGCAGTATCATGGCGCTTAAGAAGGCATCTGAAAAAGAGAAGCTTCCCGCCGCGTTAAATAAAAAGATCAAACATCTGCTTAAAACCCTTAAAGATGTAAAGAAGCGTCCGGTAGCGATATATGTAATTGCGCCGCAGGAATGGTTTGGAGAGGAAAATAAATCAACAGAGTTTTCTCCTGAACTGATAAAGCGGGCCATCAAACACGGGAAAGCGATTGCTGCCGATAAAAATCAATGGGTCCTGAAATCTTAACAGGCCGGGATTTAAGTTCATCAAGCCATTTTTTTAAGAATGCCCTTATCTTCTCTTTTTTCTCAGGAGGTATGTCATCAAAAATATTATATGACTGTTTTCTTGACAAGGGTTTCAGGATCATGTAACCCTTTTCTGTCCAGACAGATATTGGTTTGCCCTGATTGGGACTTATTTTCTGGATCACCTTGCTTTCCTCCCTGAACTTCCTGCTGAATTCAGGGATATCAACCCTGTAAAATCTTACCAGATCAGGGTACATCTTTTGTATATCTTCAAAAGATTTCCCGGAAGACGCCTGTTTCTGGAGTTCTGTTGCAAGAGTCTTTTTCTTTTCTGTAATCTTGCGTCCATATTCAACGAGCAATACCTCAATTATCATATCCTCCTTGAC
>JAKAKQ010000283.1 GCA_021813425.1 Nitrospirota bacterium | reverse complement strand
CGTCCATGATACAAGGGAAAGCATGTCCTCTGTTGTCCTCAGGACAACGGGGATCATTATTATTGCCAGGGCAACCGCCCCTGCCCAGCCGCTGAAATGACCGAAGGGTTTTACGATTATGGCATACACAAAAGTGCCGACCACAATGGCAGGAACACTGACCATTATATCGGAGAGGATGCTTATAAAACGGGCGATTTTTTTGCCCCTTGCGTATTCTGCGAGGAATGTGCCGCCGAGCACGCCCACAGGGACGCCTATCAATGTTGCAAAAAGGGTTATCATCAGATGCCCTACAAATGCGTTCCTCAAGCCGCCACCTGCAACTCCGGCCGGAGTTGGGTCTTTGATAAACAGGTCTATATTCAGCGCGCCTATGCCGTGAATAAGGATGTCACCGATAATGAATACGAGCCAGAAAATACCGAACAGGGCGGTAAGGGTGCTTACGACAAAAGCAGCATGGCTCTGTATAACCCTTAATCTTTCACGCCTCACCTGCTGTATCTCCTTTCGGCCTTTAATAAAAGGAACTTTGCGATAGCCAGGACAATAAAGCTCATAACAAAGAGCAAGAGCGCCAAATAATATAATGATGAAAGATAGATGTCCTTGTCCGCTTCTGTAAACTCGTTTGCGAGTTTTACCGTAACGGTGGCTGCTGCGCCGAAGAGGGATGTGGTTATCTGGTTGTTGTTTCCGAGGACAAAGGCCACGGCCATTGTTTCACCCAGCGCCCTTCCGAGGGAAATGGCAACACCTCCAAAGACGCCCAGTTTTGAATAGGGCAGCACTATATCCTTTACCACTTCCCATTTTGTAGCGCCCACTGCGTAGGCTGACTCCTTGACTACTGCCGGCGTAAGGTTAAAGGCATCCCTCGATATGCTCGCTGTAAACGGAATTATCATTATGCCGAGTATCATGCTCGCTGTTAAGAAGTCTATGCCCAGGGGAGTGCCTTCAAACAGAATTCCAACGAGGGGTAGTTTCCCGACAGTCCTTTGCAAAAAGGGTTCGATGTACTTGGCCATAATCGGGGAAAGGGTGAAGAGACCCCACATGCCGTAAATGATGCTGGGTATGGCCGCTAAAAGCTCTATGGCAATCCCGACGGGACCCTTCAGGAAATTGGGGGCGACCTCTGTAACATATATGGCAATTCCAACGGCAACCGGTATGGCAATAATAAGGGCCAAAACTGTGGTAATTAATGTTCCATAAAGGGCTGCGGCGGCTCCAAAAGATTCCTTCACAGGATCCCAATCAACCAGTGTAAGGAATTTAAAAAAACCAAACCTTTCTATAGAAAGGGAAGATTCCTTAAAAAGCACATATAAAATGCCTGCGGTAATTAAAATAACAGAGACGGATGCGATACCGGTAATAAATGAGAAAGTTAAATCAACAGGATTTTTCTTTTTTAAAAAATTCACAGCGATATCACTCCTTACAGTCAGTAGTCAATATATAATACATATCGGAATTGTCTATTGCAATTTAATGAATTACCCCGCAGCGGAGCCGCGAGGCATCTAATATCTCCCCTCCCTGAATTCTCTTGATTAAATTTAAGGTCAAAAAATAGGCTGAAGGAATAAGGCAGTTTTAACCTTTTGCCTTCAGCCTATTCGCCTTTAGCCTGTGGTACCTAATATATTCCGTTTGCCTTCCAGTATGCCCTGATTTTATCCTTTAGAGACTTTGGCATCGGGATATAAATGAGTTCCTTTGCTTTTGCATCACCATTTTTGAACGCCCAGTCATAGAATTTTACGGTCTTTACATTAGAGTCCTTTTTTTCCTTTGCGAGGAGTATAAAGGTAGCGCCAGCTATAGGCCATGAATTCTTGCCGGGTGCATTAGTAAGCCATGTGGCAAAGTGGTTTTTGGCATCAAAATCTGCTGTGGCAGCCGCATCCTCAAAGGTATCAAAGGATGGCTCAACAAAGTTTCCTGCAGGGTTCTTTAGAAGTGTGTGTGCAAGCTTATTCTGCTTTGCATAGGCGAATTCCACATATCCGATGGAATTCGGTGCCCGCTTAACATAGTTGGCAACACCTTCATTCCCTTTGCCGCCTATGCCAACCGGCCACTTGACTGATGTTCCATAGCCGACCTTATCTTTCCATGCAGCGCATGCGCCGCTGAGATAGTGGGTATAGATGGCTGTTGTTCCTGAGCCGTCTGACCTGTGCACAACGGTTATCTCTTTATCAGGGAGATTTATTTTCGGATTTAAGTCTTTTATTTTCTTGTCATTCCACTGTTTGATATCTCCGAGGAATATTTTGCATACAGCCTCGGAATCAAGCCTTAGCTCGCCCTCCTTAACGCCTGGTATATTGACCACAGGGACAACACCGCCCATTACTGCCGGGAATTGAAGCAGATTATCTTTATTGAGCTCTTCAGGGCTAAGAACATTATCGGAGCCTCCAAAATCCACAGTCCTCGCTGTAATCTGTCTGATACCACCGCCCGAGCCTATTGACTGGTAGTTAAGTTGTATGCCTGTAGCTTTGTAGTAGTCAAAGGCCCATGCGGAATATACGGGATACGGGAATGACGCACCTGCGCCGTTCAATGTTTCTTCTGCTCCTGCCACCGTGAACGAGAGAATAACGGCGATTGCGAGAACTAAACTCATTACATTTTTCATATTTTACTCCTCCTTTTTTTTAGGATACATTTTGATTGTTACAATTATGTTACAAACATATTAAATCTCTGTTACATACATTCTAATACATCACCTCCCTTATTTTTTGTGGAGCAGCTGAACCCCCATCAGCGATATTTTCTGCCGCCGAATATTTTTTCGAGAAGCTGAAATATGAATAAATTCGGTTTCATCCTGAAAAGGAATACCACGGCGATGATGCAGATTGCAAGACTCAGTGCTGTTATGATCATGCTTTACGATAGCACGCAGAATGTTACAGCAATATTAAAAGGAAGTTAAATTACGAAGAAGAATCAACGCAGGCTTTTCACTATCTCTTTTCCTGAAAAAGCTCAGCGTAATACACTTGTATGCATTCAGGGCAGATGCCGTGTGAATATAAAATATCTGATGGTATTGACTCATATTTATCTTTCTGTCTCCACAGGCCCTTTTTGCCGCGTATTTTATGGCAGATAGAACAGATAGCCAGAATACCCTCAGTGAGACTCTCCTTGCCGCCACAAAGAGATAATATGCCCTCATGGTTTATATTTGGCTGTTGCTTCAGAAAATTGCCGAGCTTTTGGTCATCATGAACAACGTGGCCGGCAATCCAATCAACTACGACTTGAACAGTCTCTACCGAAAGCTCATAGGAGCCCTTTAATCCCAATGCCCGGATATTTTGCAATTCTTCTTTGAGAAAGCCTATTTCCATTGCAAAGTTCTCGTGCTTCTCCTTATGCAATGCGTAATCGTAATATCCATAATGTTTCATGTATTGCTCCTCTTCGCAAAAATGAACCTCCACGTGCTCTTCAAGAAAAGCCAGCATATCGTCAATAGTGTATCTGCAGACCTGTTTTTTGATTGCGCCTCGCAGACCGTTGAGCCTCCTGATAAGTTCCCTGTGTCTATTGTCGATCAAAGTAACACCCACCGACATGTCTTCTGTCCATTGCATTGACTCTGCTTTCCCTCCAATTATGTCGGATGTTTTCTTACAGGGATGCTCTCTTTGCGCTGCCTTCGCCAAGATTAAGGCAGATTATCCCTTTTAGATAAAATGGGCACTTTCTATGTTCATTTGTCCTGCAATACTCCTCCAACTCAAACAGGCTCGGCACATAAGGCTTTTCAAGCGATGAACAGGCAGAAATGCCGCGGTTTATTATGAGATGCGTGCATTTCATGCTACCTCCTTCCCCATGAGGTGATTTCCGGCCTACATCTGGCGCGGCTTTTCTCCACCTTCTCCATCCTCTTTAGCGGACATTGTCTATGATTGCCCTCACAGAAGTAATGCCTGAAGAGTCGAGCAACCGGTATCCCTCGCTTGCAGCGAGAGGGCTCAGCTAATAACTCGATGCAGTTCATTCACTCTCCCTTCCCGATAATCAGATTTATTTCACGATCAGAGGCCATCTTATTGAGATAAGACGCGATATTTAACACAGCAGGATCATATTTGAAAATGATGCTGCCGGTAACTGGATTGGCGCCGAAATCCCTTATCCCCTCGACCCTCCACTTTTGAGTCACGATTTCCCCGAGTTTACGCAGCGCTTCCATATTCATATTCTTTAACCCGGCTATTTCAATCCGTATTCTTCCTGGCACATGATGTTTTATGGTGTATGCAATCATATTCAGAACCTCCGAAAACTATTATTAATACAATAACAATCTAATGTTGCATGGTAATGTCGGAAAGGTTAAATTCCGGTGAATTGTAGGCAGGTAATGAAAATAAATATGGACGCTCCGTCTTATCAGTTGATAGACTTGAATTAGAAATTCGAAAGATTACGGGAGGACTAATGGGATTATTAGATAACGGCCTGAAAGGCAATGTATTGACCGGACTGGCCATCGGCATAGGCGCGGCCATCCTTGCGCCCGCTGTCTTGCCGGCAGTTGCAAACGTGGCAAAGCCCCTTATCAAGGCGGCCATAAAGACCGGCATTATCATGTTTGAGAAGGGCAAGGAGACGGCTGCGGAGCTCAGCGAGGTCTTCGAGGACATCGTCGCGGAAGCAAAGTCGGAAATGGCAGAGGCTCATAATGATGCGGCGCCTGCTGCTGCGGTTTCCGAAGGGGAAACAGGTGCATGAACCTCCTTTTGCGTTTGTCAGTCATATGACGGGAACGCGAATAAGGCTCAAAATACCTTCGAAAAAAAAAGATAGCGTTTTTTTTTCATCGCTTGCAGAAAAAATCCCGGCCATAGAAGGGGTACAGTCAGTAGAAATGAACCCTGTGACCGGCAGTGTATTGCTCTTACACTCCTCAGACCCTGAACATATCATTCAGACGTTTGCCACGGCAGGTTTCTTCAGATTCGAGAGTTCCTCTTCCGAACGCGCTCACCTGCAGGGACGCATATCTGAGGCTTTTAATGGGATCAATGTTGCCTTGAAGGATGTATCAGAAAACGAATTGGACCTTGGCGGAGCAGCATTCCTTATTCTGCTTGCCCTTGGAGGATATCAAATAATAAAAGGAAATTTTACTGCGATTCCATGGTACGCGGCAGGCTGGTATGCCCTCAATATTTTTCTCAAATCGAACGAAAGGAATCAGCCTGTACCATAATTTAACCGTTGGTTAACCGTGCAGACATAATAATGCAATAGATGCTGTTTATCATTGATTAAATAACCTATGTAATCGCATCTCCCATGCAAGGGTAACGATTACAGGAAAATGAAAGGAGCTTATCATGACAAACGAACATGTAATGAGTGGTGAAGGTATCAGGGAAAGCATGGGCAGAGCAGGCGCCACTGTCAAAGATGGTGTCGTCAGCAGCCTCAAGGGGATCAACGAGATAGAGGCCGAGATTGTAACGCTGGTAAGAAGCACCGTCTCCAACACGCTGCGCGCCACCGGGGACGTGACAACAGAGAGCATCATAATCACAAAAGATGTCGTCAAAGGTGCGATCCTGGCTTCGGAAGAAGTCGGCACAGGGCTTATCATGAGCACCAAGAGTGTCGCTAAAGGAGTCATCATGGGAGTGAGCGACGTTGGAGGTGATGTTGTAGCGATTGCAGGTCAGACAGTGAGAGGCGCGGTCAAGGGTGCAGCAGAGGTCGGCGCAGACGTGGCACTCGTGGCACGCAGGGCCGTTGACGGCGTCATTGAGGCGAGCAAGGAAGTGGGTGCAAATGCAGGCGACGTTGCAACCTCTGCCGTACACGGCGCAATCGAAGCAGCCGGCACAATAGGCAATACAGCAGTCCGCGCTGTCAGGGATATGCTTGTGGGAGTTGTCGAGGGAGTAAAGGACGTTGCGAGCGCTGCACTTCCGAAGCCGCGCACGACCGAGCCTGCCACACCAGCTGCTGCAAAACCTGCGCCTGTTGAAGTGGCAACGAAGACCCGCGGAAAACGGGGCGAATAAGTGGCGTGGTCAGCACTGTCCATGCAGCAGTAAAAGGCCGGGTCAGGTTCAAAGTAGCAGGTCTCAGCAGGGCTGAATTCCTCGGCCCTGCAATAGAATCTGCATTGATTGCACATAACGGCGTCTCGGATGTTTCTGTCAATGTCCTGACAGGAAGCGTTCTGGTAATGTTCAATTCCGGCAATACCGTTGATTCAATACGAACAGTTATTGAAGAGACTGTCCGCAGGGATGCCGGAAGCTCCGTATCTCACGATAATGTGCTGCTCCCCGCTCTCAGGGCGCGGAATAAGCATCTGACGTCGGATAAACTTAAATCAGGCCCGGTTGACAAGGGGCGGAGAAGCCCCAAAAATCGAAGGCAGGTGCGCAAAAGTGTCCTCAAAGCAGAAGAGCAGGCAATAGAGGTCTGGCATCAGAAGGAGACATCACAACTGCTCTCAGCACTGGATGTCTCTTCCGCAGCCGGTCTTACGAGCAGGGCTGTCACGGAACGTTTGAAGCGTTTCGGACCGAACCTTCTTCCGGAATCAGTTCCCAGATCTGGGTTCAGCATCTTTGCCGACCAGTTCAAATCTCTTCCCGTGGCCCTGCTGGGAGTTGCTGCCGGAGTTTCGATCGCTACCGGCGGGGTCGTTGATGCTATCGTTATCGCCGGCGTTGTCCTTATAAACGGCGTCATCGGTTATACAACAGAGACACAGGCAGAGAAAACGATCAACTCGCTCAAGAGCCTTGTACGTCCTTCCGCACTATGCCTGAGAGACGGCGTCCTGATAACCATACCGTCCGAAGATATTGTACCTGGCGATATCCTGGTCCTGAGACCCGGGAGCTATATCGTTGCCGATGCCAGGCTGATAGAAGCTGCCCACCTCAGCGTTGATGAGTCAGCCCTTACAGGCGAGAGCATGCCGGTTACGAAAAATCCGGCCTCATTGGAGGATGCCGACATCCCTCTCGCAGACAGGATAAACATGGTCTATATGGGCACTCTCGTGACCGGAGGACAGGGACTGGCAGTTGTCA
>JAKAKQ010000272.1 GCA_021813425.1 Nitrospirota bacterium | reverse complement strand
AGTTTAATTTTGTTTTAAGGATTAAATCATATTTCAAGCAGTTTGTCAAGACGAAATTGACAAAATGTCGATCTTCTTTGATTTTTCTTTGATTCTGATCTCTTCTTCCTCTTTTATATACTGTCTGACAGATAACTAAGGTTATCTGTCAGGATAAAAGAGGCCAGATAATTTATCATGAAAAGATTCAAGGACGATGTACTAAATAAATTCAAGGCCGTTGACCTTGAAAGTTACCTCAGAAGCAAAGGAATTTTCAGGTCAAAGGGAGGACGTATAAAGAATCCTTCCGTGGAGATGATATGCTTTATTAGGATCAGGATTGGGGAAAAAGCACTCTTTGGAATTCCCGGAGCTCACCCACACTCATTTCATCAAGCCTGCAGATAACCTTTGCTTCAATAAAACAACGCTGGTTTGATTTTTGAATATCATTGATACCAAGATATTCAGTCGCAATAATGAATATGGTTTGAGCGGACAATTTTTCAAATTTGTCCAAAATGAATCTTAAAATCTCACTCTTCATAAAACCTCCCCATTGGACACCTGTGGTCTCAGCCACAGTGTTGTTAATGGCACATATATTAAAGAACATTTTTAAAAAAGTAAAGTGTAAAAAAGATCATAACCCCCTGTCGGGACCGGCTGCAAAGGCCTTATCTATCTCCATCTTCTTGTCTGGATTAAGGTCTTTAAAAAATACCAATGCGGCAGTAGTAAACATTTTGAGGGATTTTATCCCTTCAGAGGGGACCTTATTAACCGGGATGTTTTTTCTCCGTTCCGCGCCGAGGGACCAACCGCTGTATTTTAAGTGCACTTTCAGGATATTTGCGAGGCTGAGCGTATCGTTAGTATCGGAATAGCCACGCCCGACATTATCGATAAAATGCTTGACGCTTACCATGAGCTGTTCATAAAAATACTTTTTAAACGGATCTCCTTTGGTCAGCGCCGCCTTCCTTTCCATCATCATCTTTTCCTGCTTCGACAGCATCAGAAAAGACATGACCTGGAATTCCATTGGCATATCCGGCGGAACCTTCCCCTTGAAATCTTCCAAGCTCATCTTGCAGTCAACGCCGGCAGCCACAGCAATATCAGTGACCTTCTGTTTAAACTGCTCCTCAAAAAGCTCCCCGCCCTGAGAAAGAAGCTTTCTTCTTGTAATTATCTGCTGGGCACGGGCGAGATTATATTCGATAGACCCCCGGTCTTTCATCCATCCTTTATATTCCCTGCCGTCGGGGTAGGTTTTGCCGTACGCAGCTTCCTTGAAAAGCTGTGTAAACTCCTCGAGAGTAAAATGCGTGGCCAGGTCCGAGTTATAAAGGTCATGGAAGTCGGTCTCGTGGCCTCTGGCAATCTTTGAAATCGCAATATCTACCGGCGCAAGAATCTTCACAGTGACTCCGGGGTAATCGTTTGCCAGTTTCAACCTCTCAGCATAGTCGGGATGTAGCAGTGAAGCTGTTCTGGGGACTATCTGAACGCCGTGTGAAGTAAAGACAGTGCCGATACCAGCAGATTCAGTCTCTTCAGACATCTTAACATCGATATCCGTTGTCCATCGGGTTCCCCTGTGCTTCATAAGAATGGAAGCACCCCCAAAAAGAATGCACTCTACCTTTTCTTTAGCCCCGAGCTCTCTCAATCGTTCGCTGATCTTTTGGAATACAGTCTCTATGTCTTTTGATGCCTTATAAAATCCTCCCCTTTGGTCGTCATATTCTGTTTTATTGATTCTCTCCTCATCTCTACCTGATCCAAACATAGGAACCTCCTTTGTATTCTCTCTGTAAACTACAATAGCCAAACAAAAAAGGCCGGAGATAAGAATTAACGGCTAAGACCAATATCGCTGTTTTGGAAATCGTTCCCGTTATTATCTTGTAATAATTGCTCAAAAATCTCCTGTATAGCGTAAAAGGTTTTTTGAGGCAGATTTTCTTCTCTATAGTATTTTGAGATCAGTTCCATTAATTCATTTTGAGATTTTATGGAAAGATGTTTAAGTAAAAACTTGACATCTTCCACATCTTCACTTTCCCCAATTCTCATAGACATACACTTCATGGACAATACATATTCAGGAACAGCTGTAAAAACTCTCAAATTCGACATCTCGGAATATTCACTGAATTCTCCTTTGTCAGACAAGAAACCCTTAACCGCATCATTAATCCAATCTTTTTGCAGCCCATTTCTTTCAGATATTTCTTTTGCGATCTCGTATATCTTGTCTTTTGGTTCAAACACAGCGTCAATATCTTTTGTCGATACTCTTGATTTAAGTGCAAGGCACATCACTGCGCCGCCGAAAAGATACATTTCACCGATAATTCCGATCTTTTTCAGTCCGTCATTTAACTCACTAAAATATTTTTCAATCTCAGTAGTTGTCATCGTAGCTCAACTCAGACTCTCATTACAGCGTTAGCTGAAACAAACAGGTTCCTTCTTCTAAACGCCACTGGAGATTCAATCAAGAGTATAGGCTTAAGTTTTTCTCCTCCGTAAAAATAAGGTTTTTTAAGATAGAGCTTTTTTGTCCATTCAGGTATTTTGATATTATCTCTATGGCAGAGAAAATCAGCAACAGCGGCAAGATATACCTCAATGTGTTTTCGCTTCATTTTTATCGGTGCCTCCTGAATCATCAACGTCTTGTCATCCACTGAAGCGCTATTAAAATCGTCAATAAATTCAGGAATAAGGATTCTGCTGTTACCGCCCTTTTCTATTAAAACAGAAGTTTTTCTGATTGAGTTTAATGTCCTCATAGTATAAGTATAATAGCAGAAATTTAATCTGGGGTGTCGATCAGGCCTTTCCTCCTGTCCCCACGTTGTTTTTAATCCAAGTCTTTACTGTTTCGACCGATAATTCAAAATCTCTTTGAGGCAGTGAAGCAATAACTTCCCTCTTGAACTCCTGATATAATTGAAAGGCATTTTCTTTTGTGCAATAGCAACAAAGTATCGCCAAGGCAAGCTGAGCAGGCCCTGAGCCGCCATATCCCCAAGCAAAGCCATCAGGAGAATGATTTTTTAACTTCTGACTTTCGGCTGGAATCAATTCTACCCCATCTATAAATACTTGTCTGGTATTCCAGAATCCCTTAATGATTCCTTTTCGTTCCATTAGACAGATAACCCAACATTTCCTAATTCGTCTTCTTCTTGTTCAAAAGACGCTGTTTTTTCTCTGTACAGGTTCCCCCTCTCCTTAACACTTATAAAATCAACCTCCTCTTTTAAATCTTCGGTCTCGCCTGGTGCTCAGAATATCTATACACGCGCTGCATAGGTCCTTCTCGACCCACGAACACCCGCCTTCACAGGCATTTAATTCAGAACATCCGCAGACACGGCAAACCCGCAGCGCCTCATCCGGGACATTAAAGAGTCCTTGCCGGCCACGCAATGGGATTATCTTCTTAAAAGGGGTAAAATTACCACAAAAAATCTCAGGGGCCAAAGGATGGTTGCGCGTTGTGATCGGGATACAGTCTATTAATGTTACTGTTGCGATTATACCACCATACGGTAAGTCAGCAGGATGTAACTTAGTATCATATAGTGCAGCTATAATCTCAAACGGAACGTCAGTAAAAAAAACTTTCTTCTGTGCCGCATGAATCGCCAGTGGCCCCCGATATTTCGTCGGCCATGAACGTGTTTCTATCTTCTTCAGCCCCAATGCCCATGGCTGCCAGAGAGAGATTGCTTTCATATCTGTTTTTCCTTTTGAGTGAATTTACGAAAGTTCAGATTAACAATGCAGGAGTTACAAACATCTAAATCTTTTTCGCTATCAGACATGCCGAGATTTACATATTTCTCTTTATGAGAAGTAACATAAATAAGAACACTCCTGAATTTCTTAGTCTTAATAATCTTTTTGCAGACATCACATCTAACCCTTCGACCAGATTTCATATTTCCACCTCCCACAGCATTGGATTATCAGGGATGTTATGTATCCCCTTTTCATCTTCCCAGTATTGCCTGATAATAGATATCTCATCCAGAGTGATAAGATTCCATCCGGTCTTGTTTTCAAGTTCTCTGAGTTTGGTAAATAAAGCCTTCCTGATGTCGACTAAGAAGGGCCCGGCGCCTTCTTCTCCATTCCTCCTGATGCGCGAGCGAAAGCCGGTGTTATTCGCCATATTCACGAGCATCTCTTTAAATTCTTTCAACAGCCTATAACGATTATCCTGTGTGAAATAGGCAATCAAATCAAGCTGAGCAGATTTCTGAAGCGGGCAAGCCCAACAACCATATCGTGCATTGCCAATACAAACACCCTGTTTTTCACCATATACACATTCATCAGAGGAGTAACGATAAACCTTCACCAATTCTCCATGGCTTCCCCAAGGACAGGGCTCAGTCAAAAGATATGTCCAGACGTTCTCATTTGACCAGTTTAGGATAGGCGCATAATAATGAGGCTTATAATCAGGCTCTAAGTATATCTTTGCCCGCAGTTCGCTCTCAGCGCGTCTCACACCGATAAAGACGGTATAATCCCTGTCATGCGTAACCTCTGTTGTGAATTTCGTTATCGGGTCTATCTTCAGAACTCCCGTGCACCAGCGGAATCCCATGTGCGCAGCAGGATATCCTTTACCGATCACACTTACCCAAAAGGTAGATTCGACCTTGGGCCGGACCATAATAAGTTCTGCATCGATGCCGGCAATATCTACATACTCCTTTATCCTGCGTCTGATCTCCTTGACGTATGCGTAATAAAAGGGTATTTCCATCAAGGTATCTGAGGTTACAATATAGAGTTTTTTCCTTGTGCCCTTTATAGCAGCAAGAACAAGCTGGAGGACAGTTGAACTGTCCTTACCAGCACTAAAAGAAACGATATTGATATCCCGGAGTCGGGCTTTTATCTCTTGTATTACATCAATATCATTCATCTCATTCCACCTCTAATAAAGTTTTACACTTCATCCATGGCCAGTATTCTTCAAATCTCCTGCAAGTTTTATAAATGCGTCCGTTGACCCATCTTGCAAAATGATGTAGCTTGATATCTCTCGAATTGTTATAGACCATCACATAAGGATCAATATCCATTTCTTCGAGCCTCCTGAACCGGTACATATCCTCTTCGAAAGTAGTGTTATAACCCACCAGAGTAAAGCACAGATGTTTCCATTTTTTTATGAACCTGGAAAGAATATTAATTCCCTCCATGACGGCTGCTCGTGCAAAATTAAGTCCCAGGCATAATGAATACTCCTCAGATGCTTCACCTCAGACAGGGCTTTGGCAATCTCAGGCGTTAAAGTGCGAAGATCTATTCCCTGAGTAATGTCAATTACAAGGTTTCGCTCTTTAATCTCACGGAGCTTATCCAGACAGTTACGTGATGCAGTGAAATTATTGTCCAGGAGTATCACCACATTCGATTTTGGATTAATTAAATCTTCTATTTTCCCTGTCTCGTACAACCTTCCTTCCTTCTGAGGCACAACGCAAAATCCGCAGGACCTTATGCAACCCCTACTTGTAAAACCTATTCCTGCATTAGTTATTATTCTGGCCTTCTCGGCTTTCTTTTTCCTCGTTATAATACCGGCCAAACGCTTATAGATATCAGAGTAAGTATAAAGCTCATAATCGGGCCTCATTGCTTCAATCTCAGGGGGTAAAACTGTCTTTAAGTCCCATCCTGTACCGCCGAATTGAATATTAGGAAATATATTTGCGAGCCGTGCTGCTTTGTCTCTATCCCTTGAAAAAATAACAGAACAATAAGCCTTGTCAACCTGACAGTTGGATTCAGGATTCAGAATAACCGTGTCGCCCTGTCTTTTATGCCATGCGGATAACTTCATCAAGGCAAGGTTCACTATCTTTCCGTCAAAATCAATAAGGCCGATTCTCATATAACCCTCCTAAAAACCTCTTTTTCTTAAATCCTAACCTCGCCAAATCGCATAGGAGTGGCGATTTTGGGCACGGACAATGTTTGATATGGGGTTTTAACATTTGCTTTTACCAGTGCAGCTGCCATATCAGGGCAGACGGAATTACCACATTTGGCAACCTGCTCTGTTTTTGTGATTGGTTTGCCATTAGATTCCCGATCAATGATATAGCTGTCGGGAAATCCCTGCGCCCTAAAAAGCTCCCTGGGTGTGAGCATTCTCATACCGATGTCAACGATCTGATATTCCTCTCCTGCGACTGTGACAAGCCCGAAGCGGTCTTTCGTGGTCACGGTGTGCAGCGGGTCACGCAAACCGATGCCCTGTTTCTCATTGCCGTAATACTTCATCAGAAATGCCCGGACTTCGCCGTGATGTGTTCCGCTGGCGGTAATGGTGTGCAGCGGTTCTCTGACATCATGGCCGATGTTCGTGCCTTTGAGTTTTACAATGTGAGAAGTTATTAAGCTGTCTTTCTGTTTTCCTGTAATAGAGCGCAGAGGTTCGTCTATATCATTGGCGATGGTAGTGCCAAAATGTCTGACAAGGTTCGCGGCAACAAGAGAGTGATGGTCGATGCTTGTTACTGTGCCCAGGGGCCTTTTTATTTTTGAGCCGACAACACCATTGCCGTAATGCTTTGCAAGGAAGGCTGAGACCAGAGCGTGTTTCGTTCCGCCAGCTACAATAGTACCTAAAGGCTTCTTAATGCCGGGAACCCAAGGAGATTGCCCTTTGCGTTCTCCATAGCCTGTCTGTATAAGTGTCGAAGAGATTAATGCTTGTTCTCCCCGATGCGCTCCAGTGACTGTCGGAAGCGGCGAATCAACATCATTCACCCTATCGCTGCCCTGATGCGTTAAGGGAATAAGGTGAGGCACAATAAGGCCGTGCCTGTTCTCGGTTGTCTGTGTCCTTACTGGCTCATGGATAGACTGCCCCCGAAAATCATCAGGGTGTTTCTCGCCATAATAAGTGACGATGAAAGGGTTTGCGGACTGAATGACATAGCGCATAATGCCTTTTACAATCCTCCGCTGCGTTGCCTCTGCAAGTGGCTTTTTCCTCTCGAATATTGAAGGGCAGGAGATATCCCATTGGATGCATTCAGCTGCTGTGTGCCAGGGTAGAAGCCTGCCGCTTTTTACGTCCTC